>NZ_LSOD01000002.1:0-2457 GCF_001592855.1 Acinetobacter sp. BMW17 | reverse complement strand
CATGCATACAAGCAGTGGGAGCCGACTTGTTCGGTGACTGCGTACCTTTTGTATAATGGGTCAGCGACTTACATTCAGTAGCAAGGTTAACCGAATAGGGGAGCCGTAGAGAAATCGAGTCTTAATAGGGCGTTTAGTTGCTGGGTGTAGACCCGAAACCGGGTGATCTATCCATGAGCAGGTTGAAGGTTGGGTAACACTAACTGGAGGACCGAACCCACTGTCGTTGAAAAGCCAGGGGATGACTTGTGGATAGGGGTGAAAGGCTAATCAAACTCGGTGATAGCTGGTTCTCCCCGAAAGCTATTTAGGTAGCGCCTCGGACGAATACCATTGGGGGTAGAGCACTGTTTCGGCTAGGGGGTCATCCCGACTTACCAAACCGATGCAAACTCCGAATACCAATGAGTACTATCCGGGAGACAGACTGCGGGTGCTAACGTCCGTAGTCAAGAGGAAAACAATCCAGACCGCCAGCTAAGGCCCCAAAATTATAGTTAAGTGGGAAACGATGTGGGAAGGCATAGACAGCTAGGAGGTTGGCTTAGAAGCAGCCACCCTTTAAAGAAAGCGTAATAGCTCACTAGTCGAGTCGGCCTGCGCGGAAGATGTAACGGGGCTAAAACTATATGCCGAAGCTGCGGATTTGCAATTTATTGCAAGTGGTAGGGGAGCGTTCTGTAAGCCGATGAAGGTGTATTGAGAAGTATGCTGGAGGTATCAGAAGTGCGAATGCTGACGTGAGTAACGACAATGCGAGTGAAAAACTCGCACGCTGAAAGACCAAGGGTTCCAGTCCAACGTTAATCGGGGCTGGGTGAGTCGACCCCTAAGGCGAGGCCGAGAGGCGTAGTCGATGGGAAATTGGTTAATATTCCAATACTTCTATGTAATGCGATGAGAGGACGGAGAAGGTTAAGTCAGCCTGGCGTTGGTTGTCCAGGTGGAAGGTTGTAGGCATGTATCTTAGGCAAATCCGGGGTACTCTATGCTGAGAACTGATAGCAAGCTGTACTTGTACAGTGAAGTGGCTGATACCATGCTTCCAGGAAAAGTCTCTAAGCTTCAGTTACATAGGAATCGTACCCGAAACCGACACAGGTGGTCAGGTCGAGTAGACCAAAGCGCTTGAGAGAACTCTGCTGAAGGAACTAGGCAAAATGGTACCGTAACTTCGGGAGAAGGTACGCTGCCGACGGTGATAGGATTTACTCCTTGAGCTATTGGCAGCCACAGAAACCAGGCCCCTGCAACTGTTTATTAAAAACATAGCACTCTGCAAACACGAAAGTGGACGTATAGGGTGTGATGCCTGCCCGGTGCTGGAAGGTTAATTGATGGGGTTAGCGTAAGCGAAGCTCTTGATCGAAGCCCCAGTAAACGGCGGCCGTAACTATAACGGTCCTAAGGTAGCGAAATTCCTTGTCGGGTAAGTTCCGACCTGCACGAATGGCATAATGATGGGGGCGCTGTCTCCAGCAGAGACTCAGTGAAATCGAATTCGCCGTGAAGATGCGGTGTACCCGCGGCTAGACGGAAAGACCCCGTGAACCTTTACTGCAGCTTGACATTGAACTTTGATCTTACTTGTGTAGGATAGGTGGGAGGCTTTGAAACCGAGACGCTAGTTTCGGTGGAGCCAATCTTGAAATACCACCCTGGTAATATTGAGGTTCTAACTCTGTCCCGTTATCCGGGACGAGGACCATGTCTGGTGGGTAGTTTGACTGGGGCGGTCTCCTCCTAAAGAGTAACGGAGGAGTACGAAGGTGCGCTCAGCGTGGTCGGAAATCACGCGTAGAGTATAAAGGCAAAAGCGCGCTTAACTGCGAGACCCACAAGTCGAGCAGGTACGAAAGTAGGTCTTAGTGATCCGGTGGTTCTGTATGGAAGGGCCATCGCTCAACGGATAAAAGGTACTCTGGGGATAACAGGCTGATACCGCCCAAGAGTTCATATCGACGGCGGTGTTTGGCACCTCGATGTCGGCTCATCTCATCCTGGGGCTGAAGCAGGTCCCAAGGGTATGGCTGTTCGCCATTTAAAGAGGTACGCGAGCTGGGTTTAGAACGTCGTGAGACAGTTCGGTCCCTATCTACCGTGGGCGTTGGAAATTTGAGAGGATCTGCTCCTAGTACGAGAGGACCAGAGTGGACGAACCTCTGGTGTACCGGTTGTGACGCCAGTCGCATCGCCGGGTAGCTATGTTCGGAAGGGATAACCGCTGAAAGCATCTAAGCGGGAAGCCTACCTCAAGATAAGATTTCCCTAGGACTTTATGTCCTCTAAAGAGCCGTTGAAGACTACGACGTTGATAGGTTGGATGTGGAAGCATAGTGATATGTGAAGCTGACCAATACTAATTGCTCGTGAGGCTTGACTATACAACACCCAAACAGTTGGTGTTGTGGTTCAAATCACTGCAAACAACTTGATTTAGTTATAAAGCTAGATACA
>NZ_LSOD01000019.1:52895-128227 GCF_001592855.1 Acinetobacter sp. BMW17 | reverse complement strand
ACCCCGAATCAGATGTATGAGCAAACTAAAACCGAGCTAATTGCTTAACTCGGTTTGAAGTGGAATACTGTCAATCTATTTCAGGACAAGACATATTGCTAACTTGAAAAATTAATGCTGATAACTTCGTTGAATCAATTCTTGCTTAAGTTGCATTGTCTCAGACAAATTTTCCACCTCAGTAAATGCTGTGAGCCAAATGCCATCTGCAGCATAGCGCAGAATTTTAAGCTCCAAATCATTGTCTGTATCCTGATGTCGCGCTAAACGTTTATCAAGCCATTCAATCCAATACTCATTAAAGGTACGGTCCGTCAGCATAATCATCGAAATAGCTGACCAAGAATGCTCCAAGCCTAGCACCTGCTTTTCCAAAGTAATCTCGATATAGGCTCGGGTAAAGCAACCATAACGATCACGGTCTTGCCTAATCAACTCATCAACTACACGATCTAATTGTTCAAGCTGTTCGACAACCATCGCTTCAAGTAGCTTTTGTTTGTTTGGAAAATGATGAAAAACACCACCCTTACTCACGCCAACCAAATCAGCCACTGCTTGTATGGAGACCCCAGTCACGCCTTTTTCAGCAGCCAAACAGATCGCATGTTGTAGAATACTTTGGCGAACCTGTTCTGGTGCCTTTTTACGTGGACTTGCTTGTTGCATCGAACTTAATGCCCTGTTGAATTTGAAAATAAGTTAATCACGACCACACCAGAAACAATCAGTGCAATACCGATCATTGCTGCGAAATCTAGACTTTGTCGGAAAACAAAGTAACCAATCAGAGCGGTTAAAACAATACCAACACCCGCCCAAATCGCATAAGCGATACCCAATGGGATAACTTTAATCACTTGAGACAATAAATAAAATGCCAACGAAAATAGAACCACCACCGCAAGTGAAGGCAATAGTCTGGTAAAACCTTCCGACTTTACCAAAAAAGTCGAACCAATCACTTCAGAAATAATTGCCATCGCCAGCAATGCATAAGCCATTAATATAGGATTCATCAGAAACTCAACAAAAAAACATACCGAACGGTTGGTATGTTATTAAAATAGCAAAAACTAGACAAGGCTTTCCGCATACTTTTTTATTTTCTTTCGGTCGGATTTGAGGTTTGCTTTATAAAATCAATGGTTCGATCAAAGGTGATCTGACTCGCTTGTTTGCTCATCATAAACTGATATTCATGCACCAAAAACTCCTTAGAGTCTGGATAGAAAGCCTCTGTGACTACAACCTGATGCTGCTTCAACACCTCGACGAAAGGTAAAGACTGGCTCTTGGTTAAAAAGTCTTTATTTCCTCCACTGATAAAGACAGATGGATACTGTGGCGTAATATGTTCACTGGTTGAAATTGACTTTAAAAACTCTGCATCCTCTTTACGCTCCCCTGTATAAGCTTGTACCAAGTTATAAACGCCCCATTCAATAAGCCTGAGTTCCTCAGGAGCCGTGTTTACAAAGCGATATAAGTCATAAATACCACAATGCAAAATTAGCCCTTTAAGCTGTTTCGGCTGAATGCTCGGCTTAAAATTGGATGCTTGAGCAAATGCGGGATTCGTCAAAAGTGCAGCATAATGACTGGCAATATTGGCTCCAGCAGAGTCTCCTGCTAAATACAGTTGGTTCGGGTTAATATGATACTGAGCAGCATTCAATTGTAAGAAATTCAGTGCATGATCGACTTGCTGTAACTGAGTGGGATAAATAGCCTCAGGTGCAAACTGATACTCTACCGAGACCACGTTAAAGCCTTGATTAGCTAAAAGCTTAAAATAACCTCGCGCATGCTCTTTTGAGCCCGAAACCCATCCGCCGCCATGAATCCAAACCACCGTGGGCACTGCGTTTAGTTGTTCAATATTTTTGGGTTGATAGATATCAACATTCAGCTCAGGACTAGCTTGATATGTAATATTATTGTGTATGATGACATCGGGAGGCGCAAAGCGATCTAGCATTTTCATTTGAATATTGGTTGCTGTATTGAACGTTCCCGCAATCAGTTTGGTGTTCTTTTCTACACTTTGACACGCACTCAAAAGCACAATCATGAAAACAGTACTAAGTACTTTTATTATTGATTGAAAAATCATACTGTTCGGCCCCACCCTTTTTTCAAATGATTCTAATACAATCTCTATCACATCGCATGATTAAACAGGTCTCATTTCAGCCTCATTTAAACACTAGAAGCATCTTTTAAAAAATATTGCTTTAAATCTGAAACTTGAGTTTTTCACTCAACATTTTGGACACGTAAATCGGCTTTTTTTTGAATTATTTTCTTTAAATTTCATGAATTTTCAATTTTTAGCCCGATCAAAATTGAACATTTAATGGCAGTGTGTTATCAATAAATTAAGAACTAAATCTTATACAAAAAGGAGTCCCTCTGATGGCTTACCAACATATTTTAGTCCCTGTTGACGGTTCACAAATTTCTTTTTCTGCGGTTAAGCAAGCGGCTGAAATTGCCAAAGTTTTTGGCAGTCAACTCACATTGATTAGCTTAGTTGCTGAAGACCCTCTCAAAGATGCTGATTTTTACTATACTTCTCCAATCATGAAAGACTATTTCATACAAGCCTACAACAATGCTGAGAAAGCCCTTCAGGATGCAGTTCAAATTGCACAAGAACAAGGTATAACAGCACAGTCTAAAATCATCAAAGGTGAAGTCTCTGAAGATGCTGTGGTCGAAGCGGCCGCTTCACTAAAAAACGACCTAATTGTGATGGGTTCACATGGCCGTAAAGGCTTTCAAAAATTCCTATTAGGCAGCTTTGCTCAAGATGTTCTCAAGTCTACTGAGCTCCCAGTTCTCATTGTTAAAGCTTAATCAACTATAACGCGTCTTTATATGAATTGATTTCGCATGTACTGCAAAATAATCCGCATAAAGATGCACCATTAAGGAGAAGATAATGAGCTACAAACACATTTTGGTTGCCGTCGATGAATCCCCGATGTCTTATGCTGCTGTTGAACAAGCACTTGAGTTAGCCAAAGATTTAAATAGTCGTGTGACACTCATGAGCGTGATTGCTGTTGATCCATTTGTCGGAGTCGACTTTTATAAAGTTGCACCAGCCATCACCGACTATTTTCTACATGCTGAAAAAGTCGCTCAAGAGCGTTTGGCCGAAGTAAAGCTGTCATTTGACCGTGATGAAATTGAGGTAGATACAAAAGTGATCCGCGGTGTCTCTCCTTCTGAAGGTATTATTCATGTGGCCGATGAAGTCGGTGCAGACCTAATTTTAATGGGCTCACATGGCCGTACAGGTTTTAAAAAGATGATGTTAGGTAGTGTGGCGCAAAATGTTCTAACACAGTCTCCGATACCTGTGCTGATCGTAAAAGTTTAAGTATTGTTTTAAATAAAAAAGACTGCCGAAGCAGTCTTTTTTATTTGGCAGAACTCGTTCACTTCATTAGCTTTTACTAATCTGCTGATGCAAATTTTGCAAATAATGCTCTGCTGCCGACTGTTGCATAAAAGTTTTTTGAAATACCCCCGAAGCCTGATGGTTATGCGGGCTATACTCAACATTGACTTGAAATGTTCCCAGTTCAGCACTTTTCGCAATACGAATAGTAATAATATGAACGGTATTTAAATAAAACCCATCTTCAATTTTAACTAACATATCTGTTTACACTCTACATGTTTGTCTGCCCAATAGCCTGTATACATAAGCCGAAAAAAATACAGAATATTGAGCTAATCATCTGTTATGCCATAACATTATACCCATAAAATGCGATTCAATTCACACTATTCACATGAATATTCATTATTTATAAAAATACCAATGTGGGCTCTTCATACTGTCATTCTTCAGTTTGCATAAAAAAAGCCAGTCAGTAGACTGGCTTTTTTATGCGTAGATCAGTTAAATACTTAACATACTGCTTAAAGTTTCACTGACATTTTTAGATTTCACTTGTGGTTTTAAAGCCTCAAGCTTTGCTTTCACTTCGCTACGCTGTGGCTCTGCCAATGTGTACCAACGTGACAAAACCTGAAGTAAACGAGAACCAACTATTGGGTTTTTCTCATCTAAATATTTTGCCAGTCCAATGAAATGATCCACACCAAAACTCCATGTGTTCACTGGGTTTGCATTTAAGCCACCACTCACAGAACGAATACGGTTCGGCACGCCCAAATCATAATCGACATGAGAAGTGAGGTATTGGATGGTTTCCGTCGTAGCACAAGGATGTGCCGCTTGAAGTGTGAACCACTGATCTAGTGACAAAGCCTCATCTTTAAAACGTTGATAAAAATCACGTAAAGCAGCTTCTGCTTGCTGTGCATCGTTCCACACCAAGACACGTAGTGCACCTAAACGTTCAGACATATTGCCTGTGGCTTCATATTGCTGATATGCCAGCTCAAAAGCACTTTCATCGCCTTGACGTGCCATCATACTAAGCATGATGTTTTTCAGCGCACGGACACCCATGGCTTGTGAGAACTCTTTTTGCAAATCTGGGTCTAAAGCTAAATAAGTGTCTTTACAGAACTCGCCTAACTCACGTGCTAATTTTTCAATCAAAGCATTACGTTGTTCTTGAATCTTCGCTGGTTCGTAGTCGGTGTCGATGCGACTACCTAAATAACCTTCACTTGGCACATCAAATAAACGTGATGCCAAGAGTGGATCTTGTTCAACAAGATCTGGTAGCGTGTTTTTAATAGCTTGAATATAAATATGCGCATCATGACCATTGAGTAAAATACGCTCAAGCAGTGTTTGCGTTGCTTGCCATTGGTTAAAACCATTGGTTTCGTATTGAATCAGGAACGCCAACTCTTCATCGGTATAGTTAAATTCTAAGTTGACGGGCGCAGAAAAATTACGCAGTAATGACACGACAGGTTTCGTGCTTAAACCGCTAAACACAATGCTGGCTTGGTCTTGGTCAAAAAGATACACACCGTCTTTGACTGCATTTTCAAATAAACTGTCTGAGTTTAAAACTAATTGCTCACCTGTTGCAGCATCGAACAGCGCTAAAGCGACAGGGATTGGAACAGCTTTTAGATTCGGATACTTAGGATGTGCTTTTAAACTTTGCTTAAAATTTAAGGTATAAGTTTGTGCAGCAGCATCATAATGACCTTCCGCTTCTAACTTTGGTGTACCCGGTTGGTTATACCATGTTAAGAAATTGGATAAATCTACGCCTGAACCTGCGGTTAAAGCAGCTACCCAGTCTTCAACTGTCACGGCCTGACCATCATGGCGTTCAAAGTATTCATCAGTTCCTTTACGGAATTTTTCTTTGCCTAATAAGGTTGCCATCATGCGGTTAATTTCCGCACCTTTTTCGTAGACCGTTGCAGTATAAAAGTTATTGATTTCCACAAAATGGTCAGGACGCGGTGGATGAGACAATGGGCCTGAATCTTCTGGGAACTGATGCGCTTTGAGTACCGCAACGTCATCAATACGTTGAACCGCAGCAGACTGCAAATCTTCTGAGAAAGATTGATCACGGAAAACCGTTAAGCCTTCTTTTAAACACAATTGGAACCAATCACGGCAAGTAATGCGGTTACCTGTCCAGTTATGGAAGTATTCATGGGCAATGACCGACTGTACACGCATGATCGCGGCATCTGTCGTATATTCTTCATCGGCCAAAACACATGACGTGTTAAAAATGTTGAGTCCTTTATTTTCCATCGCACCCATATTGAAAGCACTGGTAGCCACAATCATATAGTTGTCTAAATCATAGGGGCGACCATAGTGTTCTTCATCCCAACGCATTGAATGCTTTAAGGCTTCCATCGCAATATGACATTTCGGAATATCTTTTTCTTCAGCATAAATTTCTAAAGCCACATCACGGCCTTCCGAGGTCACATAACGGTCTTTTAAAACCGCCAAATCCCCAATCACACAAGCAAACAAATACGCTGGTTTTTTGGTTGGATCTTGCCAAATGGTATAGTGACGACCTTCGCCCGCCTCGCCCGCTTCAATCAAGTTACCATTGGCAAGGAGCACTGGATATTTTTTGTCAGCTTCTACACGTGTGGTAAAGACTGAAAGGACATCAGGACGGTCTGGGTAAAAGGTAATTTTACGGAAACCTTCAGGCTCATTTTGGGTAACAAACAAATCTGATGCCGCTTGATATAGGCCTTCAAGTTGTGTATTTGACTCAGGATGAATGATCACCGATGTCTCAAGCTTGATCTGATTTGGTGCATTACGAATCACCAACTGCTCTGCATCAAGCGTATATTGCTCTTGGCTGAGTTGCTGGCCATTCAGGACTACACTTTTCAACTCTAAATCACGACCAAGTAAAACCAAATCACCGTCGGTTTGGCGCGTCAGTTCCAGTACAGCATCAACTTGGCTATGCTCATCATAGACTTGAATATCGAGGTGAATGCTATCTACTAAAAAAGATGGTTTTTGATAGTCTTTTAAATAGACGGTTTGATCTGCTTCAATAATTGGATTTGCCGCAATATTCATGTCATGTCCTAATGCTATTGGTCTACAGCTTTATATTGTGTATGTTTTGATCATACGACAAGTTTGCCATGCTGTCTGTGTATGTTGAATGATATTTATATGGGCACGTTGAACAAGCTTTTCAATTCTATTGTTCCTATCCCGCTCACATGACTGCACCAAGTGAATAAGAAACAGACAACTCCTCACATCGTGCAGTGCTTGTCTAGCAATATTTGCACCAGCCTTTAGACTTGCACAGTGCCATTAGCTCTCTACCATTCAAACGCTGAGAAACTTAAAGACATCGATAATATATAAAGCCAGCTCTTTTCAAATATCTAACTTAATTTTCAAATCGGCTACATTTTGTGCACAGTTTTTGCTTGTATCTAAATATGCATAGCGCATGATAAAACTTAAGCAAAACAAATAGAGGTGTGAGATGTACTTAAAAGACCATATCGTCCGCGTCGAAAATATAAAAATGCTGCAAGCAATGCATGCTGCAAAAATTGATCATAAAGTCATTGCCCTGTTCATGAGCTGTGAAGGAATACCTTTACAAGCACACGATGTCAGTAGCATTTTAAATCACTACGACACACTAGGGAGTAAAAAGTTGCCGAGCAAAAAAGTTCAAGCCATGATTGAAGCTAAAAAACTAGGTATGGAAGATGACTCTCTACCTTGCCCCGTTTAAATTCTACGTCTACAAAAAAATACGGTGCATGCCGTATTTTTTTCGCCCTATATTCGCCACTGCATTGCTTCACCCGTCTAGCGTTTACAAAGCACCTCTGCTTGTTCAATTACACTGCAATTTACAACGCCTTTCTGAAATTTTAGCGTGTATAATTTGAGAAAATCCTGAGTCTCAAATTCATCTTATGTCGCTTCAAATTTTGCACAAACAACTTGATGAAAGCACGCCTTGTCCACTTTGTCAGGCGGCCATGTTTTGGGTGGATGCTGAACAATACGACAAAGAAATTAACTTTCATGAATGTAGCCACTGCCAACATCGTGTTTTTAGCAATTCAAACTTAAATTGCCACTGCGACAGTTGTTTAGCCCAGCGCAAAAAAATATTGAAAGAAACTCGTCAGCAAGAACAGCGTAAATCCAAAACCAAAACCAAGGACATTTATGAGTTTGAACTGGGCCAGCTCAGTTTTATGCATAAATTATTTTTATTGGCCCTGTTAGATGACTACGCACAAGAACATACACAACATCAAGAGTTTATTGATTGGGAACAGATCAAATATTTTAGTATTACCCCCAATTATCTATTTCAAAATAGTCTCGTCAAACAACTGGTAAAAGAACAAATCCTCGTTGCCAAAGATTTTGCCAGTGAAGCCCATCAGTACTATATTAATGTGCGTTTGGACGGCTATTCTGAACCCAGCCTATTTAGTGTTACGCAGCAGTTACGTTATTGGTTTTATGAAAATCTTAGCCTTGGTGTGCCTTTTAAGACCGCGGATGAAGTCAAAAATGCCTTGTACCAATTGCTCTATCAGGAAATTATCCAATTTATGCAGTTTTACTGTCGTACTTGGGGCATTCAAATTGCAGGAAATAACAGTTTCCAAGTGTTTTGTTATCGTTTACTCGATGTACTCGCGGTCGGACAAATTTATTATTTAATCCAAACTGCATTGGAGTATTTATATGAACGTAAAGCCTTACAACCCAGAAATGAAAACTTTATTAACACCAACTTGTTGAAAAAAACTTTACAACAATACCGTGAACGCAGTGTGGCTGAAAAATGGGAAACTTCAACGCTGCCTCGACCGCATAACCTACCATTCAGCAAAATGAGCGAAGTTTTATTTTTCCGCTTTTTAGGCTATGACGAAGCCATTTTCTTCCAGCCTGTCTCTCGTTCATGGCAAAAAATTGAGCCGCGTTTAAGCTTCTACTCACAAAAACGCTGTATGTACTGCGGTTCAAATGAGCTTACCGTAGATTATGATGCTGACCAATATGTGACTTTATTTTGTCGCAAATGTAAGCATCAAGACCACTATTTCACCAAATAAGGGCACCCACTATGACCCAGCTTTTAGACTTGTCCTTGCTTAACACAAAACAATCGATTCAAGACCAAACCGATGTCTTGGTAGCATATGTTGCTGAAGCTTGGACTGCGCTGCAAACGCAACAACCTTTGGTGCAATGTATCACCAACAGTGTGGCTGCTAACTATGCAGCCAACGTTTTATTGGCTGCGGGCGCCTCACCTGCCATGATTGATAATCCCTTTGAGGCGGAAAGTTTCACCAGTATTAGTGCAGCGCTCAGTATTAACCTAGGTACACCAACCTCTGAACAAATGCAAGCCATGCAAATCTCGGCACAAACCGCACAGCAGCAAAACATACCTTGGGTATTAGACCCTGTAGGATATGGGCCCTTTTTAAAATGGCGCTCTGAAATAGTAGATCAACTTTTAGCTTATCAACCCACCGTTATTCGTGGCAATGCATCGGAAATCAGCACACTTGCAGGGAACCAGATCGAAACCAAAGGCGTTGACAGTACAGCAAGCAGTGCCGATGTCTACCATCAAGCAAAAACACTTTTAGCACAGGCTGAAATCATTGCCATTTCTGGCGAGTCTGACTACATCCTTTCCAAACAACTTGATGTTGTAATCCAAGTCAATGGTGGTTCGCATTTACAACCTAAAGTTACTGCTACGGGTTGTGCCCTTGGTGCATTAATTGCAGCCTATAGCGCCGTCACCAATCCTGTCATTGCAGCGCTGTCTGCGCATGTCCACTTTGCCATTGCGGGGCAACTTGCTTATACCCAAAGCCAAAGCACAGGAAGTTTTAATGTAGCGTTTATGGATCACATTCATCAAATGAAAGCTGAAACCATTTATGAATATGCAGATATACAGCTTATCCGTACTTCAGCCTAAATAAAGTATGGCGAGAGTTTCTGCTTAGGCAACTTCTCGCCCTAAAAACACGTTTATCGCCGCTTCTAGCAGAGTCAACAGATCTAATTTACAGATACACATCAAGCCCATACCAATAAAATAATCAGGCGTATGTTGCATATAAAAGTTGATATGACGACTGGCTCGATTTCGAAGCCGAATCAATTGTTCAGGCGTGGTCTGTGGCAGTACACATGGATGCACAAACACATCATCACTGCGCTGTTGCACATTCACATGACGGCTTTGTATGAGATCAAGTACCTGTAAGTAATCCTCAGGCATTGGCACTTCTGCACGCGGATAAAAGCGTTTTGAACGTGACGCAAACAGCCGATATACTTTTGGCTGCATCAAACTCGAAACAAACCATAACTGACGCGTGGGATATTTTAAACGATAACCCAAGGTCACTCGAATTGCAGATAAAAGCGTTCTGTTTTGATTTCGGTAATCAGGTAAAAAAGCTGCACGCGAGCTAAGAATATATAAGGGTTGATGCGCTGTCTTAAGCTTCAAGATGGCAATAATATTTTGCCCAACTATTTTTCCGCGATGATAAAAACGAATAATAGGTAATGCCACTACATCTGAGTTATACACCAATTGATGCAGTTCTGTTGGGATTGCATTTGGAAAAATTTGTCGATCAAAAGCGTCAAGTTCTTCATATAGAAATTGTTTTTTCTCTACTGAAAGCTTTTTAAAATCAACGACCTTTTCCATAAGTTGCATGAAACACTTCCGTTCTTATTTTGATCACTTGTTTTACTGCTATGGTCTAAATGCAATGCTTTGATGACCATCGGCATAGAAAAAACTGTCTTCACCAAACTACAAACGTCAAGTACCAAATACGACAGCCCAATTACGGGCATAGAATAACTGCTTTTTATTTAAGTGCATAGCGCTTATTTTATAAGCAGAAAAATGCCAGCACGAGGCTGACATTTTTCTCACAATCTAGTTTTTCAATGATTAAGCAGTACGATAAGTAATATTGACGGTCTTAATTCGGTTTGAATCTAATTCAAGTACTTCAAAGTGAACACCACGGTAGTCCAGTTGAGTTCCAACGTGTACATCACCATGAGTTTTATCGAGGATTAAACCAGCAACACTGATATAGCCCGCATCTTCTTCAACCAAATCGATCATCCCTAGTTCCAGTTCAAGCTGATATAAATCCAGCATGCCTGTCGCCTTCCACGTCTGATCATCTATCTTCACCAAATCAAGTTGCTCATCGGCATCGGGAAATTCACCAGCAATCGCTTCAAATACGTCAAGCGGTGAAACGAGCCCTTGCACATTGCCAAACTCATCGCTCACCAAAACCAATGAACCTTTAGACGTTCTTAGCGTATTTATCGCATCAATGACTTTCATTTTTTCAAAAATGTAAATTGGACGATGACGTTTGATCAGGTCTTTCAATTGCTCTTCATCATCTATGACATCGAGCAATTCTTTGGCGCGCGCAATACTGATCACTTTATCCAAGCTACCGCGGCACACTGGAAATAAACTGTGCGGTACAGACAATACCTGTTCACGAATTTTTTCAGGTGAATCATCAAGATTGACCCACGAAATTTGACTACGCGGTGTCATGATCGACGCGACTGAACGTTCAGCCAATGTCAGTACACCGCCAATCATATAACGTTCTTCATCCGCAAAAGTTTCTTGTGCTTGAAGCTGATCAGGGTCTTCAGCTTGGAGCTTGCCACCCATGAGTTTTAAAATAGAATCCGCAGTACGATGACGCAGTGGAATTTTCGCTTCATGTTTTGCCGCATTACGCTCACCAAACTGGTTAAAGGCTTCAATCGCAATGGCAACACCAATACCCGAATAGATATAACCTTTAGGAATGTGGAAGCCGAAACCTTCCGCAATCAGGCTGATACCAATCAACAGTAAGAAGCTTAAACACAATATGACCACAGTCGGATGACGGTTTACAAAAGTCATTAATGGTTTTGACGCCAACAGCATGACCACCATGGCAACGACCATAGCCACCATCATCACATTAATGTTGTCGACCATACCAATCGCGGTAATCACCGAATCCAATGAGAACACCGCGTCAAGGATCACAATCTGTGCCACAACTGCGGTGAAACCCGCGTAGACCACATTGGTGGTCAGCTTAACTTCGGGCTTACCTTCAATTTTTTCATGCAATTCGGTAACGGCTTTATAAACTAAGAATAAGCCACCAAATAAAAGAATCAGATCTCGCCCAGAGAATGTCCAATCTAAGACAGTAATCAGCGGTCGAGTCAACGTGACTAACCAAGTGATGATAAACAACAAGCCCAAGCGCATTAAAAGTGCAAGCGAAAGACCAATGACACGCGCTTTATCGCGTTGCTCAGGAGGAAGTTTTTCAGCCAAAATGGCAATAAAGACTAGGTTATCAATACCTAAAACAATTTCTAATATAATCAGCGTAAGTAAACTTACCCATATTCCCGGATCTAATAAAAATTCCATTATTTCATTACCCCAGAATTATGTTTCTGTTTTAAAAGCATAGACCTGCACGGCGACGGATCCATATTTGTGACCTGTTCAACTAAAGATGAAATAATTATGCCTGAGATGTTTGGCTTGTAATAATTTTTTTATGGTTTTTAACAAAATTTTAATATTCGACCACTTATTATGCAAAAAATACATAAAAATATCGAAATCTCTGTTCTAAATTTTGTCACTTAATGCCAATTGTCGCATTCTATAAAGATTAGACGCCACGGTCATTTTTTAGTTTTTCTAATTAAAACCATCGCAAATAAAAACCAAATAATTGTTTTCATTTAATTATTTATTTTAATAATAGTTAAAAAATATCAATTCACTACATTTATGACTTCCATGAATGACACTTTTTCTTAAAAACACTAGTTCACAAATCCATTTTTTTCACTAAAATGAAACACGGCCAGCATTGTTGTAAAAGTGGTCAATTACCCAAACCAAGGATGCGCGGATTGACAATCCGATCAAAGTAATCGAAGACAGGATTCATCGCTATGAACAATGAAAAAGCATTGACCTTCAATAAGACGTCAAAAATGCTTGCCAATACTAGCTATGAAGGCGCATATCTGCATTTAGACTCCTCATTTGATCAGCATCAAATTAAAGTTGTGGTTTCGCATAATAACCAAAAGTTTGAAATGCACTTGCCTATCGTTCTACAGGACGGTGTTCCCATGGCTAAACTCTCTTTAGATTCTCACCAGAATGCTGAAGTCGAAGATGAAGTTGTACAATTTGCACAAAGCATTGTGAGCTTCCATCAAGATAAAGACGGCTATACCCAGTCTCATCTAAACAGCCACGCTTAACTTTTCTTGATTACTGGCCAAGGTTATCTATTAACAAATTTCGTTTATGGTGATAAATCCAGTAATTTTTTATTGATAAGTGTATGAGCGTTCACATAAAATGTGTTCAAATGATCTATATAATAAAAATACGATTCACGGGGAATCCCTCACATGACCAAAAAGTACAGTAAGTTCCTACCAGGTTCTGAAGATTTTTCTTTAGAAAGTTTTCCATTTTACTGGGTAACGCAAGTACATGCACAGTATGTACTCAATGTCGATCACGCTTTAAAAAAGTATGGTTTAGATAACTCACGTCGTCGTATTTTACTGGCTCTAGACTCAAAGCCACATGCCAGTGTTTCTGATTTATCTGACATGGTGGTCTCTAAAATGTCGACAACCACCAAAATTGTCTATCGTTTAAAAGATGAAGGATTGGTTGAAACTTATTCTTGTGAAGACGATGCACGCATCACCCGCGTCCTTCTCACTGAAAAAGGTGTTGAAATGACCAATAAGATTAATGATCTCACCAGTGTTGTACTTGAGCAATCATTTGAAGGCTTAACACCTTTGCAAATTGAAAAAATGATGGAAAGCTTAAAACACGTATTTAAAAATTTAGCTCGCTAAACCGTTTAAAAGTCGAAAAAGTTGAGTTGGGGACTCTCTTTTTCGACTTTTATTTTTGGCACATGTGAACATTCAAACTCTTCAACAGGAAAGCCTTGTACAAAGGATTGAATATTTGGTGATTTCCAGCTGAGCCACTCCTCTAAGCGTTCATGTGGAATCACGATCACTGAGCGCTTCACATCACCTGGCTCATGAAACTCCCGCATCATTGGATGGTCTATTGCATCCATCGTAAGCATGGTTGCTGAACGTACTACCTTGCCTGCTATACGACAAATTTCATATAGTGCGGCAACAAAAATAACCTGCCCATCCTGTCGTCTGACACCCCATCTCTGCGGCTTTTGCTCTATATATTTTGACTCATAAAATTCAAAAACGGGAATCACCCCAAATTGATATTTTGAAGTGGCTTCAATAAAACTAGCCTTTTGTAGAAGTGTCTCGCTTCGAGCATTATAAGTTTTGCTTGCAATACTCTTATCTTCTGCCCATTTCGGTATTAAGCCAAAATGTACCTTTCGCCACTCAAAACCTATATTTGATTTGAACAATAAAGGCAGCTCATAACCAGGATAGACTTCTTCGACATAATCAAACGGAATTTCAGGTAGACCAAACTGTTGTACTTGAGCAAGGGTTAGAGGTTTAAAATTAGCGCACATGGATTTTCATCCAACTTGATGGTTAACAATAGTATGACGAGCTTTATATAATGAATTGTATAAGGCTTTTATCCGCAGCGTCTAGCTGAAATACTTGTTTAGCCCTATGCTTAAACCCATTCATAGCTCTAAGCAAGCGCCAATCTATAGATCACTATTACCCAAAATTAAATCAGTCTTATTGTTTTCCTCCATAGACATAGTGCGACTTATTTCAGCCAATAAAAAAGCCTCCGAAGAGGCTTTTTTAGCTTTACAGATTAGTCACCTGTATAACCTTTTAACTTCAAACGTGCAGCATGCAGAAGTGGCTCTGTATAACCTGATGGCTGCTCACCGCCTTTAAACACTAGGTCATACGCTGCTTTGTATGCATAACCATCGAAGCTTGGCGCCATAGGTGTGTAAAGCGGATCGTTTGCATTTTGCTCATCTACGATTTTCGCCATACGCTGCATCACTTCTTCAACCTGCACCGCAGATACGATGCCGTGACGCAACCAGTTTGCAACGTGTTGAGATGAAATACGTAAAGTTGCACGGTCTTCCATTAAACCAACGTTGTTGATGTCTGGAACTTTCGAACAACCTACACCCAAGTCAACCCAGCGTACAACATAACCCAAGATCCCTTGAAGGTTATTTTCAAGCTCTTTGGTTTTCTCTTCTTCAGTCCAGTTGGTATCTGTTGCTAAAGGCGGTGTTAACAAATCATCTAATGATAAAGGCTCTGTATTCAATAATTCTTTTTGACGCTCAGACACGTTGCACTGGTGGTAGTGAATCGCGTGAATGACAGCACCAGATGGAGATGGAACCCATGCACAGCTTGCGCCCGCTTCTGGATGTTCAATCTTGGTTTTATACATGTCTAAAAGCATGTCTGGTTTTGGCCACATGCCTTTACCAATTTGTGCTTTACCGCGTAAGCCCGCTTGAAGACCGATCATCACGTTACGGTTTTCATATGCTGGGAACCAAATTTGTGATTTCACTTCGCCCTTACGAACGAATGGACCTGCTTCCATAAAGGTATGGATTTCATCACCAGTACGGTCCATAAAACCTGTGTTAATGAAGATCGTACGGTCTTTCGCTTGCGCAATACAGTTTTTCAAGTTTACAGAAGTACGACGCTCTTCATCCATGATACCGATTTTTAAAGTTTTTGCAGGCAAGCCAAGCGCTTGTTCTGAACGCTCAAACAGCTCAACCGCAAAAGCAACTTCTTCAGGGCCATGCATTTTAGGTTTTACGATGTACATTGAACCTTTACGAGAGTTCTTGTTTTCGTTTTCACCTTTAATGTCTGCAAAAGACAAAAGCGGAGTGATTAATGCATCCATGATACCTTCGTAGATTTCAGCACCATCTACAAGGATCGCAGGGTTGGTCATAAGATGACCCACGTTACGAAGAAGCATCAATGAGCGGCCATGAAGTTTCGTTTCACCGCCAATCAAGTTTTTGTGCGTACGGTCTTTATTCAAAGTACGCGTAACGGTTTTACCATTTTTCTCGATAGACTCTGAAAGTGTACCTTTCATCAAACCTAACCAATTACGGTAGCCTTCAACTTTCTCTTCTGCATCTACAGCAGCGATCGAATCTTCTAAGTCTTGAATTGTGGTTAAAGCAGACTCAAGTACTAAATCTTTTACGCCAGCAGCATCTGTTTTACCAATTGGGCTGTTCGCATCAACTTCAATCACAACGTGTAGGCCGTTGTTTAAAAGCACGATTTCTGTTGGAGCAGCTTCATCGCCATTGAAACCAACGAATTGTGCTTCTTTAGCCAAAGTCGATGTTGAACCATCTTTTAACGTCACAACTAACTTTTTGCCTTCAACTGCATATTTTGTCGCATCAACATGCGAACCATTTGCTAATGGGAAGTTTTCATTTAAGAAGTTTTTAGCAAATGCAATAACTTTGTCGCCACGTACAGGATTATAGCCTTTACCTTTTTCCGCGCCACCGTCTTCAGGGATCACGTCAAAACCGTAAAGTGCGTCGTATAAAGAGCCCCAACGTGCGTTTGCAGCATTTAAGCAGTAACGTGCATTACGCACAGGTACTACCAATTGCGCACCAGCCAATAATGCGATTTCTTCATCTACATTTTCTGTGCTGATTTGGAAATCTTCTACTTCTGGTACTAAGTAGCCAATTTCTGTAAGGAAAGCTTTGTAAGCTCCAAGTTCAAATTTGTTGTTGCGGTGCCATTCATCGATCTTCGCTTGAATGTCGTCACGCTTAGCCAATAGTGCTTTGTTCTTTGGGCTAAGATCGACAACGACTTGTTCAAAGTTTTTCCAGTAAGTTTCACTGTCCAAACCTGAACCTGGAAGTGCTTCATTTTCGATGAAATCGTAAAGTTCTTTAGCAATCGCTAACTTGCCTTTTTGAATACGTGCAGTCATTGTCTTTCCTGATATTGCTACTTTTTATACAAGAGATTCTAGTATACCGATTTAAACTTGGCTGAATAGTAATATCACCGTGCGAAATAGTGATCATTTTTTATTTAATAAAGTATACAAACTACCAAATAAAATACTGCTCAAGGCACAAGCATTATCAATTTACAAAATGCTCTTTAGTAGTTTATTAAGTTTTTGAAATGCCGAAATTAGACTTAAGTGAAGTTTTGTATATTTTTTACACTTAAAACCAATATTCTCCCTATTTTCAATCCTGATTAAGCCATGATTATTCAAAAAAGTCGATAAATTAATCGATGAAAATGCACATAAAAAAAGCACCCTTTTGGGTGCTTATATTTTTAAATTTCTTCTTGTTGTTTACTTGCTTCAGCTTGTATTTGTCGATGCGCTTCATTCAAGTAATCATCTGATTGCATTTCCAATAAACGTGAACGCGTGCGTTCAATTTCAAAGGCTAATTTATCACCAGAGTATAAATCAATAATTGTATCTTCTGAGGTTAAAATCAGTTTTACCCCACGGTCATAAAACTCATCGACCAGATAAATAAAACGACGTGTGCCTTCAGAAAGATAATCGGTCAAATGCGGAACATTACTCACCAGCACAGTATTATAAATATTTGCAATTTCGATAAAGTCAGCAGGACTACGTGGTTTTAAACACAGCTCTGAATACTCACACCATAAAACATCTTCAGTATGCCCGACCGTTTCTACAATACGATTATTAATAATAATCGGCTCATCTGAAATGGTTTGAATCTGTGTCAATGCGCTAAAACGCTGTGCGATCCAGCGTTGGTGCTCATGTGTTAAAGGTGATTTAAAGAGTTGCGCTTGTTTTAAAACACGCAAACGATAGTCCACGCCTGCATCTACATTTAAAATCACACACTGCTGTTTCACCATTTCAATGGTTGGAATGAAACGATCACGATGAATACCGTTTTTATACAAACCATCTGGTGCAATGTTTGAGGTTGCTACCAAGGTAATGCCACGTGCGAAAAGCTTTTGGAACAAATCACTAAGAATCATGGCATCCGTCACATTCGAGACGAAGAATTCATCGAAACAAATGACCACCGCTTCTTTATAAATTTGATCCGCAACCGCATCTAAAGGGTTACGCTGACCTGAAAGCTTGTTGAGCTCACGATGTACATGTTGCATAAAATGGTGAAAGTGCATCCGTGTTTTACGACGAAATGGAATTGAGTCATAAAACTGATCCATCAACCATGTTTTACCACGGCCTACACCACCCCACATATACACACCACGGGGAGAAGTTTGACGACGGAAACGACGGAATGCTTTTTTAGATGCCTTAAAACGTTGAATTAATTCATGCCAAACGCGATCCAACTCATGAACGGCCTGAGCTTGTGCCTCATCAGACATGAACTGTCCAGATGCTAAGGCTTGCGCATAGCGCTCTGCAGGAGATAAAGGACTGAATGCGGTAGGTGAATTAAAATCTGACATATCATTTAATACTGTTTTTAGGCTATATCAATTATAGCGGAGTGGAAAAGTTAATATATAACACTTTGGCATAATTATGCTTAGGCTATTTCCCATATTGTCGTGGACTGTAACCAAACCACCGTTTAAATGCATGATTAAAGGCTGCAGGCTCCGAGTAACCCAATAACTCTGCAATCATTTCAATGGAATATTCCTGATATTCCATCAAATGTAATGCACGGTCTTTCATTAATTGCTCACGAATTTGTTTATAACTGCTATTTAACTGTTGCAACTGATGTCTTAAGGTTCGCTCTGGCAAATTCAACGCTTGCGCGGTTTCAGCCATGGTCGGCAGTAAACCTCGTTGCAACTCCAAATAATCTTGTACACGTTGAATCAGACTCGGCTGTTCTGCGGTTTCTTCCAAACGCTGCAATTCCGCCTGACATTTGCCTGCATAAACGTTAAATGTCATCAAATCTGCTGAAGGAATTGGTACATTTAAAACCCATTCATCAAACCAAAATTCAGCTTGCTGCGTACCAAAACTCACTTGTTGACCATAAACCTGCTGATAGAGCGCCAGTTTTTTCGCATCTTCAGGTCGTGCAACAGGTAAAGTAATTCGAATCTCAGGCATTTCCAGCCCAATCATCTTATAAATATCTTGTAAAAACTTATAGGTTCCCGCTATTTCAGAATGTGCACGCAATTGTCCCACAGGTGTTTGCAAGTCTCTCGGTAAATAACACAGTGCAACTTGATCATTTTGTTTTTTCAAACCCAATAAGCCACTCAAATGCGTCAAACTTTGATAACGAATACCTTGCTCTAAAGCGGTGTGTGTCGTTGGACTGGTCATCAATAACATCAGTAAGGGGCCATATCCTGCCAAAACATAATGCTGACCAATAAACAAGCCTTGCTCAGGCTCAATATCCTCTGCAATGATTTTCAAAATATCCCACTCTAGAGCAGGATGAATGATCGCATTCGGATCAAGCGACTCCACACGTAAGCCAATGCTTTGTAACTTTTGATCGACTGCGACTCCTGCTTTACGCATTCCTTGAATCAAATACATCAAGCCAAGTACAGAACGTTTCATAATCAATTAAAAGCAAAATATTGGCCTATGTTTTACTACAGCCACCTAGCGCACAACAATTGCCGAATCTATCAATTTTCTTGTCAGGGCTATCATAGACCTTCTGGATAGTTGCTCTACAATAAAGTAAAACAAAAAGGAAAAAACAAATGCAGGCAGCAAATTCAACAACCCCTCAGGTAAAAATCGCCATTATTGGTGCAGGCTTTGGTGGTTTAGCGATGGCTATTCGTCTTTTACAAAACAATATTCGTGATTTTGTAATTTTGGAAAAAGCCAGTGAGATAGGTGGAACATGGCGTGAAAACCAATATCCGGGCGCTGCTTGTGATGTACAGTCACATCTCTATTCTTTATCTTTTTCACCCAAGACCGACTGGTCTAAACGTTATGCTGAAGCACCTGAAATTTATCAATATATCCAAACACTCACTGCTGAGCATCAATTGCAGTCTTATATCCGCTTTAACACCGAAGTCTGTGCTGCACATTACTTAGAAAATCAGTGTTTATGGCAACTCACCCTTAATCAAAATGAAACTCTGACCGCTCAATTTGTTATTTTTGCATCTGGTCCCCTGCATGTACCGCAAATTCCACATATTGCGGGTATCGAGCAATTTAAAGGCAAAGTTTTCCATTCATCACAGTGGGATCATGACTATGACCTCAGCAATAAAAATGTTGCCACGATTGGCACTGGGGGAAGCGCGATTCAATATATTCCTGAAATTGCAGAAAAAGTGAAACAACTTTACGTACTGCAAAGGACAGCTGCATGGGTTATTCCTCGGGATGAACGTCGTTATTTACCCATTGAAAAAACACTGTTTAATCGATTTGATTGGTTTCGAAAAATTCATCGAGCTCGTCTGTATTGGACAAATGAATCTCGTGTAGTTCCCATTATGAAACCACAGGTCATGAAATATGCACAAAAACTAGCAGAAGCGTATATTCGCCATCAAGTCAAAGACCCTGTAACCGCAGATAAGCTGATTCCCAACTATATTATGGGTTGTAAACGCATCTTGGTCTCCAACAAATATTATCCAAGCTTCAACCGTAAAAATGTGGATTTAGTGAGTGAAAACATTTTGGAACTGACAGAAGACAGTATCATCACCAAAGATGGGAAAAAGCGTAAAATTGACTGCCTCATCTATGGCACAGGTTTTGTGACTGACCCACGTATTTATCTTAAATCCTTTAGCTGTACAGGACTGAATCATGTCGAGCTTACAGACGCATGGAAAGATGGGGCCGAAAGTTACTATGGAATTAGCACCAAAGGTTTCCCAAACTTATTTCAGCTTTTAGGGCCTAATACGGTCTTAGGTCATAACTCGGTTATTTTTATGATTGAGTCACAAGTAAATTACATTCTACAGCTCATCGAGATGGCAGAAAAAACCCAATCTCAAGCGATCGTTGTGAAAGCAGATACTCAAGATCAATTTAATCAGCATTTACAAAGTCAATTTACAGATACCATTTGGCAATCTGGCTGCGTCAGTTGGTATCAACAAGCGGATGGAAAAAATTTCTCTTTATGGCCCAACTATACATGGAGGTATTGGCTAAAAATACGAAAAGCCAATCCAGCAGACTATCGTTTTTTAAATTCCAAGCAAGATAGTCAAGCAATAAATTAAGATCGAGGTCATAATAAGTTAGTATTTATTCACACTTTATTTGACATGCAATCGTTTTGGTTGATTTTTCAGCTTCTTATTTGTTTAGCACTTGGATTTGTTTTGGCGCGTCGTTTACCCAAATGGCTTGAACGACTTGCCTTTCAAATCCTGCCCTATTTTACGTATATTCTCTTAATTGCAATTGCAATTGAGTTTTCAACGACTTTGCATAGCATTGCCGAACCTTGGCAGATACTCAATCATGCAGCGCTTTTAGCAGTTATGACCAGTATCGGTGCTTTTGTCTGTTGTTACATATTATTTAAACTTTTGGGCTATCAACCGAGTCATGGCAAAGTATCCATGAGCCTTGTGAGCAAGTCATTAATCAATATCAGTTATGCATTTATCGCACTGGCCTTAGGCTATGGCTTGGCAGAGCTATCTTCAAGTTTCGGCTATACACTTCATATCAGTACATGGAACTTGTTACTGGTTTTCATGTTCCTGATCGGGCTTGATTTAGCCTATTCACCACTAGATCGTTCATGGTTGAACTGGCAAATACTGCTCGTTCCACTTGGTTGTATTCTGGGTTCAATTATTGGGGCGTTTGTAACGGCCTATTTTGTACCGAGCATTCAACTAAAAGACCTGATTATGTTGTCTCAAGGTTATGGTTTCTACTCCATGACTGGCATTGTGGTCACAGAGTTAAAGAATGCACATTTAGGCAGTATTGCACTGATGAATGATTTGTTCAGAGAAATCTTTGCGATTGTGTTTATGTATATCATTGGCTGGCGTTACCCCCGCTCTGCGATTTCATCCGCAGGAGCTACAGCAATGGATGTTACACTACCGATGGTCAAACAAGCCTGTGGGAATGACTTTATTCCACATGCCATGGTAAGCGGCTTCATCCTGTCAGTTTTGGCGCCGATTGTTGTGAGTGTCTTGACTGCTCTGTAAAGCATAGCGCTCTATTCGATGCCGTCTTTTTATTTTGCTATTGCCACTTCGCTCACCAACAATTCTTTTTAAAATTTAATCCATAAAAAAGCCTTTCGAATGAAAGGCTTTTTAGATTTCTAGTCGCTTAAAGCGTCGCTAAAATATCTTTGAGCATCTGACACGGGTTTGCAGACTGTGTAATTGGTCGACCAATCACTAGGTGTGTTGCACCGTCTAACATTGCTTGTTTTGGCGTTACGATACGCTTTTGGTCATCCGCACTTGAACCCTCAGGGCGGATGCCTGGTGTCACCAATGCAAACTCTGAACCCAAAGTCTCACGCAGCATTTTTGCTTCTTGCGCTGAACATACCACACCATCTAAACCACTGTCTTTAGTCAGTTTTGCTAAACGTTTGACTTGTTCAAATGGTTCAATATCTAGACCAATATCGGCTAAATCTTCACGTCCCATCGAGGTTAACACCGTTACTGCAATTAGTTGAGTGTTATAGTTGCCAGCCTTTAAGCGCTCAACGCAGGTTTCCATCATTTTACGGCCACCTGAAGCATGGACGTTTACCATCCAAACCCCCATATCTGCAGCAGCACATACCGCTTGCGCAGTCGTATTTGGGATATCGTGAAATTTTAGATCTAAAAAGACTTCAAAGCCTTCACCATGTAAAGCTTTAACAATAGATGAGCCTTCATGGGTAAATAATTCTTTACCGACTTTTACACGGCATAATTGAGGGTCTAATTGCCCAGCAATCGTCATTGCGTCATAATGACTTTTTGCATCTAAGGCAACAATAATACTCATGGGGAGACCCTTCAAACTCACAAAATTATGGCATTATACGGATTAAGCCTAAAACGACCAAGACTATTTTTCTAAAAACTATTTAAAATTCAAACTAAGTTCTTTATTCATATACTTTTTATATAGTTATCAATATTTTAAAGCACAATAAAAAACGCCTTTAGCTATATATCCAAAGGCGTTTAAATCAAACTTGCTTCAATACTTCTAAGATAGAAATCTTACTTGATATTGTGGCTTAAAGCGGTGTAGATGGACGATCATTAGGATTGATGTCTAACACCGTTTTCTCATGTCTTGTATGTGCTGCTGCTTCTGCAGCAGCCAGCTGAGCGGATTGAATCTGCTCTTTACGAAGGTGATCAATGTCTTTACGTAGTCGCTTAATTTCCCAACCTTTCTGGAATACACGAAATACCTGAACACCAATTAACAAACCCAACACAATCCCTAAAGCCATTGTTAATAATAACAATAGACCTAAACGCATTGCTGGAACCTGTATAAACAACAGATCAACGGTTAGCTCAGTTCCGTTTTGTAGTACCAAAGCTAGGCAGTAGCCAAACAGTACAATTAATAATGCGAATAATACGTAACGCATAAGCACCCCAATAAATTTTATTCGCCTGCAGTCTCGTTTACTGCATCACGTAATGCTTTACCTGGTTTGAAATGTGGAACAGCTTTAGCAGCCACTTCTACCGACTTACCCGTTTTAGGATTACGCCCAACACGAGGCTCACGGTGATGGAGTGCAAAACTACCAAAACCACGAATTTCAATACGATTATCAGAAGACAAAGATGCAATCATTTGATCAATCATAATCTTAACAGCTTCTTCCACTAATGGCTCTGCTAAGTGCGGGTTTTTAAGAGAAATACGCTCTATTAAGTCAGACTTATTAAGTGCTTCAGTAGTCATCTGCGACCTCTTTAATTATCAAGCTACCTTGTAGATAGATTGATAATAACCTGTTTAAATACAAAACGGTAGCGTAATAAGTGAATACTACGCTACCGTTTATTGTATTTGTGTAAAAAGTATTAGTTAACTTACATTAACAATACAATTCAAACATCTACTTAGTTGCCCATTTGAGCTTTGATCAAATCACCAATAGTCTTAGGACCATTGTCTTGACCAGTAGTTGCTGTCTTCAAGTTAGCAACTGCTTCTTTCTCTTCAGCTTCGTCTTTCGCTTTGATAGACAAGTTGATAGAGCGAGATTTACGATCTACGTTGATGATTTTCGCTTCAACTTCTTGACCAACTTCAAGGAACTTAGTTGCATCTTCAACGCGGTCGCGGTTGATTTCAGATGCTTTAAGAGTCGCTTCAACTTCGTCAGCTAACTTAAGTGTTGCGCCACGAGCGTCAACAGCAGTTACAGTACCTTTTACAAGTGCACCGCGTTCGTTAGCAGCTAAGAAATCGTTGAACGGATCGCTGTTCATTTGCTTGATGCCAAGGCTGATACGGTTGCCTTCAGCGTCTACAGACAAGATAACCGCTTCAACTGTGTCACCTTTCTTGTAACGACGAATCGCTTCTTCGCCTTGTTCGTTCCAAGAAATATCAGACAAGTGAACTAGACCATCGATACCGCCTGGTAAACCGATGAAGATACCAAAGTCAGTGATTGACTTAATCGTACCTGAAACTTTTTCACCTTTGTCGTGATTCTTAGCAAACTCTTCCCATGGGTTAGCACGAGTTTGTTTGATACCAAGAGAAATACGACGACGCTCTTCGTCAACTTCAAGAACCATAACATCAACTTCATCACCAATCTGAACAACTTTAGATGGGTGGATGTTTTTGTTCGTGTGGTCCATTTCAGAAACGTGTACTAAACCTTCAACGCCTTCAGCGATTTCTGCGAAACAGCCGTAGTCAGTTAAGTTAGTTACGCGAGCTTTAACGATTGAACCTTTAGGGTAACGGTTCATGATCGCTAACCATGGATCTTCGCCTAATTGCTTAAGACCTAAAGATACGCGGTTACGTTCTTTGTCAAACTTAAGTACTTTAACAGTAACTTCTTGACCAACTTCAACAACTTCTGATGGGTGCTTGATACGCTTCCAAGCCATGTCAGTGATGTGAAGAAGACCATCAATACCGCCAAGGTCAACGAATGCGCCGTAATCGGTAAGATTTTTGATAGTACCAGTAACTGTTTGACCTTCTTCAAGCTGAGCAAGAAGAGCTTCACGGTCAGCTGAAGATTCAGCTTCCATAACAGCACGACGAGATACAACAACGTTGTTACGTTTAGCATCAAGTTTGATTACTTTAAATTCTAACTCTTTACCTTCTAAGTGAGTAGTATCACGAATAGGACGAGTATCAACTAAAGAACCTGGAAGGAACGCACGAACTGGACCGATGTCAACAGTGAAACCGCCTTTAACTTTACCAGAGATAACACCAGTAACGATTTCGCCGTCTTCAAAGATTTTTTCAAGTTTAGTCCAAGTTTCAGCACGTTTCGCTTTTTCACGTGATAAAACTGTTTGACCCATGCCGTTGTCAAGCGCTTCAACAACAACATCAACAGTGTCGCCAACTTGAACTTCAAGTTCGCGTTGTTCATTTAAGAATTCAGCGCGGTCAACAATACCTTCTGATTTAAGGCCAGTGTCAACTGTTACCCAATCAGAATCGATGTTTACTACAACGCCTTGGATGACAGCACCCTTTTCAACGTTGAGGTTTAATTCGCTTTCTTCAAAGAGGGCTGCAAAAGATTCGGTCATGATATACCTGATAAAGTCAGCGGTCTTGGATCAGACAAGGCCGGTTTAGTTAAGCGTCTACATAGTCCATTTTGAACTGATCAAGCTATGCTTCTGCTGAATATAAAAATTCGTTAGTTTGCTAATTGCTTATCGATATAAGCCATCATAAGCTGAAACACCTCATCAATGTTCAATTCAGAACTATCAATGATGTAGGCATCAGTTGCTGGTCTGAGTGGAGCAACTTCGCGCTCCATGTCACGTTTATCACGCGCCTCAATATTAGCTAAAATATCGTTTATTTTAGCATCCAGCCCCATACCCTGCAACTGCTTTACTCTGCGTTCAGCACGAGATTGGGCTGAAGCGGTTAAATAAATCTTGGCTTGAGCCTCTGGAAAGATGGATGTGGCCATATCTCGACCATCTGCAACCAAGCCCGGTGCTTGTGCAAAAGCATGCTGGCGATCAACCAGCGCAGCTCTAAGCTCAGGAATTGTTGCAACTTTTGATGCAAACTCACCAACTCGCTCAGTTCGAATGGTTTGACTAACATCCTCACCATTGAGCAAGACTTGTGCGCCTTGTGCAGAACTTAAAAATTGTATGTCTAAATGTTTAGCAATTTCGACACATTGACTCAATTCACTTGACAAAGCATCCAACAAATCCTGTTGATGCAATGACAGGCCCAACAAGCGATATAACGCTCCCGAATCAAGTAAATGAAATTGATAATGAGCTGCTATTTTCGCAGCTAGTGTGCCCTTACCCGAACCACTTGGACCATCAATTGTGATTATTTGAACTGTCATTGCTTACCCAAAGTTTGTTATACAGATTTAGCGAGTTTTGAAAAACCTAGTTTAATCGCAGATTTAAGCTGTGCAAGGATTAATTTACTTACAAAAGGTGCACGTGCCTGTAATTCAATCGTATAGGTCACTAACGTTTTATTCGAGTCAATCGGCTCAAACTCAATAATACCCAAATGATGTTTGATGAGTGGATTTTTAATAATCTTGTATTCAATACGCTCATTCACATTCATTAATGTAATTTGCTCTTGCAACAGTTTAATTGGACCAAACCCCATACGACGTACAGAACCAAGCCCATCCGGACGTTCTGGATCTGCTGAATCTTTCACTCGCACAACTTGAACTGGTGCAAAAGCAACGTTATACGTTGAGTGTTTAGAAAGTAAATCAAATACCTGCTCTACGGGTGCATTAAATTCTTTTTTAATCTGAATATTATTCATGGTGGTTCCAACGCCTTATTTGACAATAATTATTGTCATTTCATTTTACATGAAATTATTATTTTACGAATGGATTCATCCCTTTTCTTGTAGACGGGATAGTCGCTTTTGTTCGCGGCGCATTTTAAAAAAGTGACTGAGCTGCTGTGAGCATTGCTCATGTAAACAACCCGACTCAACCAAGAACTGATGATTATAATAACCCGTTTCAAATAATTTACGTGCACTTATAAGAGAGCCAGCTTTCGGCTCTGTCGCACCAAAGACTACTTTTGAAACGCGTGCATGCACCAAAGCGCCCACGCACATAGTACAAGGCTCAAGTGTCACATACATGACCGCATCATCAGGCAAACGATAGTTTTGTGTATTTTGACAAGCATCGCGAAGTGCTTGAACCTCAGCATGCGCGGTAGGGTCATTTAGCGTAATAGGCGCATTAAAGCCAGAACCAATAATTTTATTTTGACTCACAATGACCGCCCCAACAGGGACTTCACCTTTTGACGCTGCAATAGCAGCCTGCTCTAAAGCAAGCTGCATCCATTCACTATCTGTTTTTAAAACATCAGTCATAAAGATTAGATTACATCATAATGTTTAAGGAGTTCATTCCAGCTTTCAATACTCGTTGTTGGTGGATTACCAGCGAAAATACCCTTTAAGCTATTACTAGCCCCTTGTTTCCAGGCTGGCGACAAGTCTTTATCCACTAAACGCGCACGCACACCCTCAACAAAATCGGCGTGGCGGATTTTCCAGTCAGAAATTTGCGTTTCAAGCTCAAACACTTCATTCCAAGAATGAACCTGCTTGCCCCACTGCCATAGCAACCATGTTAATGCAGCCGTTGTTGGTGAGCCTTTTTGTAAGTTCTCACTGGCTTGACGAAGCCAATCGCTACGCGCATCACTTAAACCAACAATAGCACCATAATCATGCTCGAAGTTCACACCACGACATACACTATGAATGACATCCAAAGAGTTCTGTAATGGACCTGGGCCTACCGGACGGTGCATACTGTTTAATGTGTCATCAATGGCTCTAAAATCACCTGCTGGATAATGACTCCAGTCTATATTGATGACTTTCTCAAGCACCGTATTACGCTGCGCATCACAGATGTGTGTTGCCCAACCAATACCATATGCGCCCGCAGCCGTCATGATTGAACCCGTTAAGCCCGTGAACAAACCAATTGCCCCACGATCCGCCAAGAAACGCGTTGCACCCACATCTGGGTACAAACCAATATTAATTTCAGGCATCGCTAAACGTGAATGCGGCGTCACTAAACGGAATGGTGCTGCCATAAACAGGCCTAAACCACCGCCCATGACATAACCTTCACCCCAGACCAAGACAGGCTTAGCATAGTTGTGTAGTAATAAATCTAACGCATATTCTTGCTCAAAGAACTGATTAGCTGTTTCAACTTCATCGTTAATCACCAGTTGACGAAGTTTACGTACATCACCACCCGCACAGAATGCTTTTGGTGTGGTTGAATCCAACCAAATGGCTTTTACTGCGTCATCACTATGAAAATCTTGAAACACTTCAAATAAAGCTGAAACAATCGTTTCATCTAAAGCGTGAAGTGATTTTGGTCTATTCAGACGAACAATGCGCCAACCATTTTTTGCTTCTTCTACAATCAAATCTGGATGGTAGTTTTTAGAAACGGGAGAATATGTCATGCGTCCAGCTGCCAATCTATAGGCTCAATGCCATGTTGTTTAAGATAATTATTGGATTTTGAAAAAACTTTACAACCGAAGAATCCACCACGGTTTGCTGCCAAAGGTGACGGATGTGCCGCCTTTAACACCAAATGCTTTTCTTGATCAATCCGTTGTCCTTTCCGCTGCGCATATGCTCCCCAAAGAATAAAAACAATATGCTCACGCTGTTCATTTAAAACATCAATCACATGATCGGTAAAATCTTCCCAACCTTGTTTTTGATGTGATGTGGGTTGACCAGCTTCAACGGTTAATACACTGTTCAACAGCAAAACGCCTTGCTGCGCCCAACGAGTTAAATCCCCATGTTTAGGAATATCAATTCCTAAATCTTTATTTAACTCATGGAAAATATTACGTAAAGATGGTGGTAAAGCAAGCCCCTTTTGCACAGAGAAACTGAGCCCATGTGCTTGATTCGGCCCATGATATGGGTCTTGTCCGAGTATTACCACTTTTACATTCGCCAAAGGCGTCGTATTAAATGCATTAAAAATCAGCGCATTTGGCGGATAAATCACTTTATTCGCTTTTATTTCTGTAACAAGAAACTGCTTTAGCGCATCCATCTTTGTACTAAGCAAAAAGTCACTTAATCCATGTTTCCAACTGGCATCCAGCTGAATTTTATCAAGCTTGGTTTGCTGTTGTTCTGTTAAAGACATACTTGCGCCTTATTCCCTTACTGTATATTCCGTGACAAATTTCACAGTTTGACTTGCAATTCTACATTCGGATTGTGAAATTGGATACCTTCTTTTAATTTGGTATACATTTCAGTGTCCGCCCATTCCGCTTGGATTTGTTCTGAAAACTCGATCTGGCTTAAATCTAAAAGCCCCATCTGTGTATTTTCAATATCTTCAATAAAACTCTGCGCATAGCCCGTATCAGTCTCATGCACAATCACCGAGTACACTTCTACATCGCCTTCACCGTTTTGAGTCACGGTCGACGCGAGTACTTGTTGTGCAAGATAAAAGAAAATACGTGAAAATTGTTCAGCCGATGGCGAAACAGGCAGCGACACCCAACGTGCACTAAATGTTTTACATGCTTGGATATATTCTGGATCATCGTTTTGCCAAAAACAAATCGCATGATCAAAAGAGTCATAAAGGTCTTTAATCACCCCTTTCAGCAAGCCAAAGTCATAAACCATTTGACCATGATCTAATTTCGATGCTTTGAGGAGTAATTCAACTTTATAACTATGACCATGAATGGAGCGTTTACAACGATCCGATGTACAGTTGCGTACAATATGGGCATTTTCAAACTTAAATAACTTACGAATTAACATATGCCGTAATGCAATCAAACTTTCTGAGAATTGACTTTAATTATAAAGCAAAAGTTAACCTATGCTCATTTATTTTATTGTTCAATCCAATTGGTAAATCATATCAGTCTTATATTTACCCTTTAAAACGGTGACATGCTCCGATAAGCCACATATACCGCTTGATCTTTTCGCACCAAATCACTACTAAACTGACGCTTACGCTCACTCAACAGGACTTCAATTCTAGCTTTAAAATAGTTCGATTGAACTCCGAGAAAATCATTAACAGCAGCCCGCTGAGCCTCGTCTACTTGTTTAAATGGATCAACCTCCCACAGTTCATTAACATTGGAAAAATGTTCCAAATTGGCCTGTCTTTGCTTTTGTAAATTTTGAATAGCAGATACATCCAACTTAGGATCAATGCTGGCCAACACCAGTGCAGGTGCAGTGTTGATATTCACCTTTAACTCATTGCTCGGTAAAGCACTCACATAAGGTGCAATCAGTTGATAGTTGCGCCCCTCAAAACCCCGCACCAACTTCAACTGTTCAACATTATAAAAAGCACGATTTGATGCCAGATAACCCTGAGCTAAACTTTGATAATATGCAGATTCAGCACCCATCGGCCCACTGATTTCATCATCTTCATCTTGCCAATCAATCACTGCTTCTGAAAGTTGCGCAGGCAACCCAACACGGACTAATAGCTTTTCAAACCAAAGTTTTGCAGCCTCATTCGGCTTTTTATCCGACTTAACTAAAGCATTTAAATTAAATTTTCCTGACTCATCTTCTAAACGCCCAGAAACAAAGCCATCTTCCACTGGAAAAGCAGGCATCGGCTTCGCCCACGTTTCTTGTAGATGATCGACCTCTGCTGTATTTTGAGCATCATCCACCAACAGCTCAGAAAAAAAAGCTTCAGCACTTTTTGCGTATAACAGAGCTTGGTTTTGTCGCATTAAATAAGCCGTACTCTCTGCGGTATTGCGCTGATGTTTCGCAATCGTAGCAGCAAGGATAGTTGCTAAAGCCACCATCACCAAAATGGTGATCAATGCAATGCCATGCTGAGAGCGCTTCAAAACATCCACCTATTTACAACGAATACATTTAAGGAAAAATGGTTTTGCATAGAGTCCGTGAGTTTCATATCCTGCAACTTAATTTTTTTGTTTTAAAAAGTCTGTATTTAATAAACTAAACACCCATTCATAACCCACCTCATTGACAGTGAGGTTTATTTTTAAACCGCGCGGTAGTATTTTTGCCTGAGTTACATCATTTTCACTCAATGCCACCTCAGGCCATTGTGCCATTTCATTGGGATTGAGTAACATAATTTGAAATTGATCAACTGAATCAAGTAGAACACTGGTTTCAGGTTGATCATTACCGGTTTGATTTAAATTTTTATATTTATAACGGTACAGTTTTTTTTCATCTGCTTTATAAATATATTCAACTCGCTCTTCAGGCGGTATGCCTTGCATTAAAGGATCAGTCACGCCAGTTTTACTAAAGGTTAACTGACCATTTTGCAACATGACTGCGGGTTGAACCTGCCCCGCAACATTGGCAGTAATTGGTACAATTTGCACAGTGTCACGTAACACTTGTTGATATGCTTCTTGTAGTTGACCTAAGCGCTGTTCATGTTGGGTATTACGCTCTTTAATCTTGATCAGATAATCAAAAACCTTCCAACCCAAAGCTGAAAGCACAGCAAAAATCGCGATTGCCACCAATAACTCAACCAAAGTAAAGCCTGAGCGTTTTGTCATGGTTGGCTTCCATCACGATGGTTAAAAAAAACTAAACTCGTAACACCCGAATCTACTTTTCCAGTTTCAGTATTCACCAAGCTCACCTGTACATTGACGCGTTGCACATTAGCACTAATCGTTGCTTGCGCTGATTTATCAATTTGCCAAGTTTCACCTTGTTGGGTGATTTGTTTAGAGGCCGTGCCTTGTAGCCAATCACGATTGATTTCCATCATAGAAATTTCATTCAAGGCAACAAATTGTGCCTTAGTACGCAAGATGGCATGGGCTGTAGACTGAGTATATTGCATACCCACTTTGGTTAAAGCGACCGCTGCTGTAGCAAAAATAGCCAGCGCCACCATCACTTCTAGCAATGTAAATCCTGAGCGAGGATTAATGAAATAATATTTCATCCGAGCGCAAGCCGGCAGACTACTCTTTAAAGCTTTAGCTCGCATTTATTTTACCCAAATGATCAATTTCAATTTCTGCACCCACGGGCTCATTGGCATAATAAAATTGAATACGAACAGGTTTTGCTTCGCCATTCCCCAACCAAATCAGTTTAGGTGCATTCTCTTGGGTTAAATCATCGTTTCGGGCTTGGGAAACATCATAGTCTAAAGATTGCACAGCAAAAGAAACATTTTTGGCTAACACTTGCTGCGGGAACTCATTATATTTTTGCCATTTTTGTTGATTCAGCATTACATTATTTTGTTGTTCTGTGGGTATAGTAAATTGAGGATTTTTATATTCAACAACAGCATAAGAAAAATCAGCCACATCGGTCGCAGGATGAACCTCTAGTGCCAAAACACGTGCTTGATCATTTGCCTCACGTGCAATTTTCTGTACATCCATGATAAAAAAATCACGGGCTTGCGCTGCTTTACGTTGGTCGACCCCATTGATATTCAACATCACCAATGACGCCATAATGGCCATAATAACAATAACCACCATCAATTCAACCAGTGTAAATCCTTGAATCCTTGAAGGTGGTTTCTGTTTCATACATCCTATCCGCTAAGCAAGATATCCTGCTGCGCCCGTTTGTTTAGGCATCGCCAGAGCTTGGTCAATGTAGGCCACGCGCAAAGTGTCACGCGAACCCAAATATCGTTGGTAAAAACTAGAGTTCAAAATCGCTGCGGCACCATGCGTTAAAGACCAAATCGATGCCAAATAATCACGTACTGTCATTTGACTCTCTATCGACTCTAAATACCGCTCGGTCATACGAATAATTAAACGTAGACGCTGCTTCCGAATTTGATAAAGCTCAGTAAATAAATGATAGATCCCAACACCCGTGGTCGATAATCGCTCTTCTATTTGATGAAACAACACCGTGCGTTCAGGATGATGCAAATGATGTAACATAAAAAAAGCAAGATGTTCAGGGAACTGTTTGTCTGTATCTTTAATCATTTCAAGCAACATTTGCTCATTACGAATAATGAGCAACATATAGAGTTCATCTTTACTTTGAAAATGCTTATAAAGCGTACCTTTTGCTAGATCTAATTCTGCAGCCAATGCATCAAGGGTCATCCCTGCTTCGCCATTTTCTAAAAGCAACTGTTCAGCCACTTGGAAAATTAACGCTTCTCTTGCTCGAAACTGAGCCTGACGATCCATTTTCACCCTAGTACTCTCTTATACGCTTTTATCGTTTCAATTTATTTACTTCATGTTGAGAAGGTTTTCAAAGTTCTGTGTTGTGATGAAAGCCATCTCTTCCAAGGACTTATCATATACATCTGCCAAGGCTTTGGCTACATAAGGAACGTACTTTGGCTCATTAGACTTTCCTCTATATGGCATCGGTGCTAAATAAGGACTATCCGTCTCAATTAACAAGCGATCTAAAGGAACTTGCTTCGCCACATCACGCAGGTCTTGCGCATTTTTAAAAGACACAATCCCTGAAAATGACACATAGTAACCGCAGTCTAAAACAGCTTTGGCCGTTTCCCAGTCTTCTGTAAAGCAATGCAAAATTCCATGGGTCGATTTTTCGGCGCGAATAATATCGACAGTATCGTGCTTGGCAGAACGGGTATGCACAACAACTGGCTTTTTTACAGCTTGTGAAGCATGAATATGTCGTGCAAAACAGTCTTTTTGCTCAGCGATGAAATCTGTACTATGAAAATAATCGAGCCCTGTCTCACCAATTGCCCAAACTTTTTCAGGCTGCGCCAACTCAATTAAATAGTCTGTGGTCGCACGAGCCATGGTTTCAGGATCTTCACAAGGATGCACCCCGACGCTATAGCCCACATCGTCATGCCGTGACGCAATTTTTGCTAGCTCAATATAATCATCAAGATCAACCGAGATGCTCATAAAGCCATGAACGCCCGCTGCACGTGCTTGCGCTAATGCTAAATCCAAATCCCCATCATAAGGGGTTAAATCTAGCATGGTTAAATGGCAATGCGTATCTACAAACACAGGCGTTTCCTACTTCATATACTTAATTACATAGTGTAACTAGTTCGCCCTTCAGACTTAAGACCAGCTAGCAACTTTTCCGCTTCTGATTTGTAATAAACCCCTTTCTCCCCACAAAGTTGAATACCAAATCCTTGGAGTTTGATTCCATTTTGCTTTTGTGAAATCCAAATCACTTTACCTGTGAGAGGAATTTTCTGTGCTTGTTCTGGCAATGTTGCCAAAACAAAGACCTCCTCTCCCATCTTTACAGGTTGCTTGGATGGAATAAATAAACCACCACCAACCACAAAAGGCATGTAACTTGCATATAACGTTGCTTTATCTGGAATATTGGCTTGAATGATTCCGCCCATACGTGGTTGCATAAAATTCCCCTGTTTTAAACATCCATCAACCGAATACACAATTGGTCGAGCACTAAATTAGTTTGTACGTTTTGTTCAATATATTGTTTTGACTGTTGCAGCTCGGCGTAAATTGAAAACAAAGTTTCAAGTGAATACCGCTCTGCTAGCACACTAAAATCCAAATCAGTATTTTTTAACTGCTGATTTAGCTTGACACAAATCAAATCTGACAACAAGTACTCAAACATTTGACTAAAATCACTAAATGCCAGCGCTTTATTCCACTTGGTCGCAATTGCCATCGGCATATTTTTATCCATCACCAACTTTTGCCAATCTTTTAAAAATTCAGCACGTTGAGGGATCCATTCACTCTCGGACAATGTAATTGCCTGCAACGGCATATGATTGGACAAATTCATCAACAAATGTTGCTGTGCCAAATCGCTATGGGACAAATGCTGATTTAAAAATTGCTCTGCTTGCTGTTCATTTATGCGATCCAAAGCAAAATGTTGCAAACGACTGCGAATGGTTGCAGGCAGTTTTAAATAATGATCTGCCAATAAAATGATAACAACACGATCACCTGGTTCTTCAAGCGTTTTCAATAAAGCATTGGCTGAAGCTGTATTTAAAGCTTCGGCTGGTTCAATAATGATGACGCGCCAACCATCTACCGTTTGCTGCACAAAAGGCAGCAGATCACGAATTTTCTCAATTTTGATCTTGGCATTTTGTTTTTTATTGTCTTCATCGGTAGTGATGTGCACATAATTAGGGTGTGTATCCGCCTTTAACCACTGACAACTCCCACACTCCCCACAGGCCAAATGATTTGGCTGCCGCTTCGCACATAAGACCCAAGCAAGAAACTGCTCAGCAAAAATCTCTTTACCACAACCTTTTTTCCCATAAAACAATAAGCCATGACCAATATTCGGAAATCGCGTGGTTAAAGTTTCCCAAACATTTTGATGCCACGGATAAATCTGCTCAGGCAGCGTTTGCTTCATGTATACGACCTAAGTTCTTTTATGCAAAATGAGCCACATCCATGGCATTTAAACGATCCAAATCTTCTTGTGTATCCACACCTGGCGGCAAGTTCGCTTCTGCGATATCAATGGCAATACGGTGCCCATTCTCCAAAACACGTAGTTGCTCTAGGCTTTCGAGCTTTTCGAGTGTACCCATATCCCATGTCACATATTCTTGAAGTAATTTCACGCGGTAAGCATACAAACCCAAATGACGGAAGGCTTGTTCATGCAACGTTTGTTCCACTTGTTTTGCAGCATCTCGGTCATATGGAATAGTAGCACGACTAAAGTAAAGTGCTTGTTTGTACTTCGACATTACCACTTTAACAATACTGTCACGTTTAAATTCATCTAAATGCTGAATTGGTTCGCACAAGGTCGACATTGAACAATCAGTTTGTGACTCTAAAAGTTGCGCGACTTGCTTGACCAAAGTTGCAGGCAACAAAGGCTCATCACCTTGAACATTCACAATGATATCTTCGCTGCCCCAGCCCTTAATTTTTGCCACTTCACTTAGGCGGTCTGTTCCAGAGGGATGAGCCGCTGAGGTCAACACCACATCCACCCCTTCAGCTATGCAAAGATCATAAATCAGTTGATCATCCGTTGCGACGCAGAGATCATCAAAACCTTCAACTTTCTTCGCCTGATCAACGACCCGTAAAATCATTTCACGACCATGAATTTTAAGGAGTGGTTTTCCAGATAAACGTGTGCTCGCAAAACGCGCAGGAATAACAATATGCTTCATAATAGACCTTAAGAAATTTCAATACCTACAGCGGCGAGCTGTTGATGTAAGGTGTCATAACACGCCGTCGATAACACAGCATCGACAGGAACAACCCAAATATCGCGGGAAAAACTAGGATTTTGTTTGAGCAGTGCTAAAATTTTCACTGCATCTTTTTCAGTGGTAATGATGGGATTGGCATCATCAAAGACCAAATCCTCTAATTCATATTCATAATGATCAGCAAACTCATGACACTGGAACTGCTGCACCCCCATACGCTCTAAAGTACGATAAAAACGCTGCGGAAAACCTATTCCCACGACCGCATAAAAATCATTTTGCGGATTAAATGCTTTTGCTTCAGTACTGTTCAACAAGTAAGGCTCTGCAACTTCTAAGTGCATGTGCATAGCACGAGTAGGATGATCTGCATGTTCGATTACTACGCCTTGATCCAATCTAGACTTTGGCTCTCGTAAATAACCTTCGGGCAATAACTTTTCATTGCCTAGTCCACGATTATTATCTAGGACAATCCATTCAATTTGGCGATTCAATGCCCAATGTTGCAGCCCATCATCACTAATGATCAAATCAATCGGATAGTGAGATAAAAGCAGTTCAATACTTTCTTGACGATTGGGACCCACTGCCATCGGTACATCAGTGGATTGCACGATGAGCGTTGGCTCATCACCTACATTTTCAGGCAATGAGTTGAGATCCACCATAGTCGGAAATGGCCCTTTGGCACCATAACCACGACTGATCACACCCACTCGAATATTCTTACTTTGTAAGTAACTCACCAAGTGAATGAGCAGCGGGGTTTTACCACTCCCACCCACGGTAATATTACCAATCACCATGACAGGCACAGGAGCCGTATAGGCTTTTCTAATATTGCACCGATACAACTTACGGTTTAAAAGAAAACCGCCTCGATATAACCAAGACAGCGGACGAAGCACAATTAACCACTTTGCTTGTGAGTTCCAAGCATCCTGAATAAACTGTGCACCTGACATGACTTAGTTTTCCTCAAAATTACGCTGATGGAGCTGATAGTAAGCACCCTGCTTCGCAATCAGTTCAGCGTGTGTACCTTGCTCTACTATACGCCCTTTATCCATCACCACAATACGGTCTGCATTCTCGATGGTTGATAAACGATGTGCAATTACAATCGTGGTACGATCTCGCATTGCAGCATCAAAAGCACGCTGAATAAAGTACTCTGATTCATTATCAAGCGCGCTGGTGGCTTCATCCAATATCAATACAGGCGCATTTTTCAAAATCGCACGAGCAATGGCTATACGTTGACGTTGGCCACCCGATAAATTAAGGCCTTGTGCCCCCAACTTAGTGTTGTAGCCTTGTGGTAAAGCCATAATGAAGTCATGTGCATAGGCCGCTTTTGCTGCTGCAATTACCTCTTCATCCGAGGCGTTTTCAAGCTGACCATAGGCAATATTGTCACGTACAGTACGGTTAAATAAAACCACTTGCTGATTGACCATTGCCACTTGGGTACGCAGACTATTGATTTCAATATCCTGAATATCGATCCCATCAAAAAGAATTTGACCCGAGGTCGTATCTTGGAAACGCACTAACAAGTTCACCAAAGAGGTTTTACCAGCACCAGAGCGCCCCACTAAAGCAATCGTCTCACTCTCTTTGACGCTTAAATTAAAATCATGCAGTGCTTGATAGCCATCGACATAAACTAGGTTCACATGTTTAAAGTCAATATTGCCTTTCAACACTGGAGTTAACGTCCCAGTATTTTTTTCTTCAGGTAAATCTAAAAGCTCAAAGACTGAATGCGCGGCCGCCATACCCCGTTGGATTTTCTCATTCACATCAGTCAGTGCCTTAATGGGCTTACTCAACATGCCGGCTGCGGTAATGTACGCCACAAATTGTCCTGCATTGGTATCCTGCATAATCTCTGGGCGCAGTGCAATCCACATCACAATACTCAGTGAAATCGACATGATGAGCTGCACAATCGGGCTATTGAGTTGTTGCACAATCACCATTTTCAAGCCACGACGCAAATTTTCTAAAGACGTATTTCTGAAGCGTTGCTGTTCATAAACTTGTCCACCGAAGCCTTTCACCACCAAGTGGCCATTGACCGTCTCTTGTACCACATGGTTAACATCACCCATGGTGTTTTGAACTTGAATAGAGAGCTTACGCATACGCTTTGCTGCTTTACGGATGAGCAAACCAATCAACGGTGCAAAAATCAAAATACATAAGGTCAAACGCCAGTTGCTATAAATCAGGTAACCCAGTAATGCAATAGCAATTAAACCTTGTTGAACAATAGTTTTGAGTGAATCTGAGGATGCTGCTGTAAGCTGCTCCACATTGAACATAATTTTCGCAGTGATATGACCACTGTTATTATCGAGATAGTACTGTGAAGGAAGGCGCAATAATTTTGCAAAGACTTCTTGGCGGATATTAAAGACCAAGTTTCTTGAGATAACCGCAGTAAAGTAGCCCCCCATGAACAAACCTATTCCACGGAAGAACATCACCAAGACAACTAAAAGCGGGAATAAGGTTGTGAAACCTCGGTCACGATGTTGAATCGCCTCAATAATTTTTTCAAGTAATTTAGCGACCGAAACCTCTGTCGCCGCATTTATAGCAAAACCAATCACCACAAGAATCGCTACGCCCCAATACGGTTTTAAATAGCTCAGTAGACGTAGATAAACTTTTAAATCGTGTTTCACTAATAACCTCGAGAAGGCACTTTGGTACTAATATTAATATTTACAAATCCCAACTGACCAGCCACATCCATCACACGGATCACATCCTGATGGGTTGCTTTTGCATCCGCAGCGATCACAAACATTAGATCACGACGGTCATTGGAAATCTGTTTAATTGCGGTATTTAATTCTGAAACATCTTTCGATGCAATAGACTGACCATTAATTGAATAATGTCCCGTGGAATCTACCACCACTTCAATTTTATGATCAAATGTTTTCGGTGGAACCCCTTGCGCATCGGGCAAGGTTAAATTCATACGACTAAATTGATTGAATGTGGTGGTCAGCAATAAAAACACCAAAATAAATAATAAGCAATCAATCATTGGTGTAAGGTTAATATGAACATCTTCAACTTGTGAACGTTTAAATTTCATACTTCACCTTAGCTCGCTTGTTTCACAACAACATCATGGTTTTCAAGCACAGTTTCTGTTTGCTTATAAAATAAAGCCGCATGAAATAAAGTCGATTGCTGTTCTAATTCAGCAACATACTCTTGAACCAAACGCTGAAAATAACGATAAGCAAATAATGCGGGAATCGCAATGAACATTCCTGCCGCAGTTGTAATCAGCGCTTTAGAAATCCCTGGAATCATCAGTGTTGGATTACTGCTATTACCAATATCAATCATTAAAAATGACTCAATAATCCCCAGTACCGTTCCCAATAACCCCAAAAGAGGCGCGACAGCGCTCAATGTTCCCAAAAAATTGATATTTTTTTCAAGATAACCAATTTCCTGAGAAGCCGTTGCTTCCATCTGCGCACGTGCAAACTGTTCACCTTGTGCCTTACTTTGGTAACCAGCTTCCAAAATACGACCTAATGTCGTTGCCTGTAAATCCTGATTTTGTTTAAGTTTAGGCAAAACCATTTGTACGCTTTGCGCTGGGTTTAATAGCAAATCTTTCGGTAAAATAGCGGATTTCTTTAAGCGAATAAAACGCTCTAAACTAATCGCAACAGTAAAGATCGAACAGAGTACAAGGGGCAGCATAAGCCACCCACCTGCTTTTACCAATTCCCACATAACACTTCCCCAAGTATTTAAAATAGAAAATAAAATTATTCAGCTAAGCAAATATTCAAAATACCATCCAACTCATCTAGTGAATGATAATGAATCGTGAGCTTGCCTTTCCCTTGTTTATTATGATCAATTTTGACATTTGCACTAAAACGATCTGTTAAGCGCTGTGTCAATTGTTGAAGATCTGGTGCAATTTCCGTTTTCGATTTTTCTTGTTTCGGCGCATTGAGATCACGAACATATTGTTCAGTTTGGCGAACGGATAAACTTTTCTCTATCACCAATTCTGCGACTTTCAGTTGATCTTTCCCTTTCAAAGTCAAAATGGCACGAGCATGTCCCATATCCAATAACCCCTGCTGCATAAAGTCTTTAACTTGCTCAGCTAGACTTAATAAACGCAGCAAATTACTTACTGTGGTACGCGCTTTACCTACCGTATCCGCAATTTCTTGATGACTTAAACCAAACTCTTCATGAAAACGTTGTAATGCCATCGCTTGATCAATCGGATTAAGGTCTTGACGTTGGATGTTCTCAATCAACGCCAGTGCAATTGCAACTTGGTCTGTTAAATCACGAACAATGGCTGGGACTTGCGTTAAGCCAGCAAGTTGAGCCGCACGCCAGCGACGCTCACCCGCAATAATTTCATAGGGATGCTTTTCATTATCAATTGGACGAATCACAATCGGCTGCATCACACCATGTTTTTCAATCGATGCTGCTAACTCTTGTAAATCTTGCTCATTAATAAAACGACGTGGCTGATATTCACCACGCTGCAATAAATGCACATCAATTTGTTTTAGCTGACCGTGATCAAGAGCTTGTGCTTCAAGTTGTAATTTCTCTTTTTGAATGGAACCGAGTAAGGCATCTAAACCACGACCTTTTGCTAGTCCACGTTTCTTAACGGTCATGCGTTACTTCCTTTTTTCACTTTGCTTTTCTTAATCATTTCAGCTGCTAAATGTAAATAAGCAACTGCACCCTTCGAGCTTTTTTCAAAATAAATCACTGGCAAACCATGCGCAGGTGCTTCAGCTAGACGCACATTACGAGGAATGACTGTGTCATAGAGTTTTTTGCCAAAGTATTGTTCTAATTCTTCAGACACGTCACGTGTCAGTGCATTACGTGCATCATACATGGTGCGTAGAACACCAATAATTTTTAACTCAGGATTCAATGCTTGTTGAATGCGATCAATGGTCTGTGTTAAATCTGCCAAGCCTTCCAAAGCATAGTATTCACACTGCATTGGAATCATCACGCCATCCACCGCTGCCAGTGCATTAACTGTGATCAAGCTTAAGCTGGGCGCACAGTCCACAATGATGTAGTCATATGTTTGTTCAATTTCTTGCAATGCGTCACGCAGAATAAACTCACGCCCTTCTTGCTCAGCAATCGCAAGTTCAACTCCCGCCAAATCACGGTTTGCACCCAAGACCTTATAACCCACTTCCGCCTTGGTAATTGCAGTTTCTATAGGCACTTCACCCAGTAAAACATCGGTCACTGAATACAGTAGGTCATTTTTTTGAATGCCTGAACCCATGGTCGCATTGCCTTGCGAGTCCATATCGACCAATAAAACACGCTTTTTAAGTACTGCTAAAGATGCAGCCAAATTTACTGCGGTTGTGGTTTTACCTACACCACCTTTTTGGTTCGCAATCGCAATAATTTGTGCCATGACCCGCCCAATCCTTTGAATTTTTTTAGATACGTTTTAATAAAAGTAAGTGTCGTTGTTCGTCCAAACGTGGAACTTTTAACGCAATAATGTCACAACTAAATTCGTTTTTGAATGCTTCAACTTCGTCATGCGGAACCAAGCCTTTCATCGACGCAATAATGCTGTCTGGGTGCATATAAGGCTTCGATGCATTGATAAAATCGGTTAAAGAAGCAAATGCCCGACTGGTAATCACATCAAACTGACCCAAATCATGGATGCTATCTTCATTTTCAACACGCGTTTGAACTGCAATTACATTGGTTAATTTTAGATCTGCAATAAACTGCTTTAAAAAACGAATTTTTTTGCCATTGGAATCGAGCAAAACACATTGGCGCTCAGGTTGGCATAGAGCAATAATCATGCCCGGCATACCACCGCCTGTACCAATATCCAGCAAACGACCTTTCGGCAAATCTTTTAAAATACTTAAACTATCTAATAAATGCTTCACCAGCATTTCTTTAGGATCGCGAATCGCTGTTAAATTGTAAGCTTTGTTCCACAGCACAAGTGCGTCTTGATACTTCAGCAATAAATTTAATGCTTCTTCACTCAAATCTAAGCCAAGCTTTTGACTACCTTGCTTTAAGTCTTGAAAAAATGGATGCATAAAGAAGACATCTCAATAAAATTAAACTGAAGTATACCGATTTCTCAGCCGTGGAACAGTAGCTAACGCTTAGTGATTATGCACTTAAACGTACATACCTTGACGAATCTGTAGATCTAGATCACTTAATCGCTCAGGTGTGCCAACATCCACCCATGCGGCTTGCATTTTCTCGGCAGAAATTTTTCCAGCAGACATCGCTTCTTTTAGCAATGGAGCCAACGGACGCTTACCTGCTTCTAATCCCTTAAACATCTGTGGATGTATAACTGCAACACCACTATAAGTCAGCGCTTCGCCTGACTGCTCTTGTTCAAAGGTATAAGCACGCCCTTGATTTAAGATAAAGTCGCCTTTGGGATGTTGTGTCGGGTTGGGTACAAATACCAGATGCGCAAAATCGGTGTCCAACTGCACATCAAGTAAAGCTTCGAAATCAAAAGTGGTCCAAACGTCACCATTCACTAAAATAAACGGTTCTGTCCCCAGCAGTGGCAGAGCATTAATAATACCACCCGCTGTTTCAAGCCCCTCTTCTTCACGCGTCCAGCGAATAGTCACACCAAACTGTGAACCATCCCCAAGCGCACCAATCAACACATCGGCCAACCAGGCAGAATTAATCACAATTTCTGTGACCCCAATTTGCTTGAGTTTTTCAATATGCCAAACGATCAGTGGTTTACCACCCACTTCAAGCAGAGGTTTCGGTTTATAGAGTGTTAAAGGACGCATGCGGTTGCCAAGTCCCGCTGCCAAAATCATTGCTTTCATGCTGCAACAACCTCATATTTGCCATATTTTGCTTCAAATTTTGGCATCACTTTATCGCAAATAAATTGCATGAAAGGTTGTAGTTCTGCATAAGGTTTGCTTTCTTCAAGTAAATACCACATCACACGTGGCAAATCTTTGAGATAACCTAATTTTCCGTCACGTTCAAATAAACGCACAAAAATACCTAAAATTTTAATATGACGTTGAATTGCCATCAGGTCAGCGTCTTGCTTAAACTGTTCAAAGTCACGCCCTTCTTTGGCAGAAGCTGGCAATAGGTCATAAAACACTTTAAACCAATGATAAACGCGCTCAGGATTCCACTGTACATACGCATCACGTGTAATTGAGATCAGATCATAAGTATCTGCACCAATCACAGCATCCTGAAAGTCAATTACGCCTTGCTCTTGCTCATCTACCAAAAGCATGAGATTACGACTATGGAAATCACGATGTACAATCACTTGAGGTTGAGCCAAAGCAGCATTGGCTAAAATTGCAAATGTACGTTTAATCAGCGCAGACTCCTCATCAGTGAGTTGAATCTGTAAACTTGGCAATAACCAATCTGTCAATAACGACATTTCGGTCATTAACTTCTCATAAGAATAAGCTGGGAAATGACCTACGCCATCAATAGACTGCAATTGAATCAACTGCTTAAAACTTTGCTCATAATGTGCATCGACAGTCTTGTCATCGAGCTGTGTAGACAGTAGCACATCACCAAAATCTTCAAGCAATAAGAAGCCTTGCTCCAAATCTTTCGCCACAATATGTGGTACACGAACACCGTTCGTATCAAAAAATTCATCAATCGTCACAAAAGGCACACAATCTTCTTTTTCTGGTGGTGCATCCATCAGCATAAATGTTTTATTATTCAACTTGATTCGTGCATAACGACGGAAACTTGCATCGCCTGCTAAAAAGTTAATTTCAAATTGATCTGAACCAAGTACAGATGAAATCCATGTTTGTATCAATTGTTCACGTTGTGTATTCATTTGCGATAAATTCTAATACAGGCTGAGTTTTTAAAGTGCTAAGTGTAGCCACTTATCAACTTTTTCTCTATGATGCGACAATAATTAATTGCGTTTTAAGCATACTTGGTAAATGAGACACATGAAGCATCAGTTTAAATTTAATCCTTTAGCGACTGCGATATTTACCCTTCTTTGTGGTAGCTCAATCACAAGCTATGCTGCAACACCAACCACGTCTATTTCAGACGAACAACAATCGCTAAAACAAGCACTACAAGAAAGCTATCCTGGACAAAAGTTTTTCGAACAATACTACGTTGATAAGTCATCTCCTGAAGCTCAACAGCGCCAAGGTCGTTACTTAAGTTCCGCGTATTGCCAAGGCACATGGTTAACCCCTGTAAGCCCTGAAACCAAAGCTGCTGACGCAGCCAATGCGACATCCACCATTACAGCGGACTATGGTCACTACAACCCACAAGGTGACTCTGTTCTTGAAGGTAATGTCCTGATTGATCAAGAAGGTCGTCAAATCCGTGCCGATAAAATCACCATTGATCAAACCCAGACCTTTGCCAATGCTGAAGGTCGTGTGCAAATGGCGCAAAGTGGCTTATTAGCGCAAAGTGACCAAATTAATTACAATCTAAAAACTCAGCAAGGCGATCTGAAAAACAGTTTCTATATTTCAGAAGAACAACATGCGCATGGGCGGGCTGACCAAATCCTACGTGAATCGCAAACGACCACCACGCTAAAAAATGCAACTTATAGCACCTGCCCACCAGAGCAATCGCCAACGTGGAAAATCCAAGCAGACGAAATTAAGTTAAATCAAGAAACTGGCCGTGGTGAAACACGCGGCACAAAACTTTATGTTAAAGATGTGCCCGTTCTCGCTGTTCCTTATTTCAACTTCCCGATTGATGACCGTCGTACTACCGGTATTTTGACACCAAGTTTTGGCTTCACCAATGATGGTGGTGTAGAGCTTGCAGTACCTGTTTATCTCAACTTAGCACCTAACTACGACGCGACTGTTACGCCACGCTATATCAGCGACCGCGGCCCAATGTTTGAGGGTGAGTTTCGCTATTTGACCGAAAACTTTGGTTCAGGTCAAATTTGGGGGGGGTACTTAGCTGGTGACCGAAAATATGACGATGAAGACCGTAAAGATTTGCACTTTTTACATAACTGGCAAATCAATGAACAGTTCTCAACCAATCTTGAATATAACTATGCGTCAGACAAAGACTACTTTACTGACCTAAGTAACAACCCAAACACCAAAACAGACTTAAACCTGCGTCGTGCGTGGGAGTTAAACTATAAAAATGGAATTCCTGGTCTAAAAGCCCAACTGAAAGTTGAAGACTTCCAAACACTAGACGAAACTACGCCCTACGTTGACCGTCCGTATGCACGTTTACCACAGTTCTTACTCAACTATAAAGCGGGTAATGCACTAGGCTTAGAATACGAGTTCAACAACGATACGGCTTACTTTAAAAAGGACTTTGGGACTATCGATGGCGATACCAACGATAGCTTTGAACCAAGCGGCACCCGTGTCTACAATGACTTTTCTGTACGCTATAACTACCGTACACCGTGGGCTTTCGCCATTCCAGAAGTATCTATTCGTAATGTAAACACATTCTACGATCAAGATACCATCAATGAGTTTGACAACACCAACCGCTCATCAAACGACAAGTCTTATGTCGTACCACAGGTGACTTTTGATGCCGGTTTAACCTTTGAAAAAGAAGGCACTTTCTTACAGACATTAAGCCCACGCATGTTCTATGCCTACGCACCCTATAAAAATCAAGATGGCGCACCAAACTTTGACTCTGCAACAGCATCGATTAACTATGATCAGTTGTTTAGTGCAAATCGCTTCTATGGCCATGACCGTCTAGAAGACAATAACTTCTTATCACTAGGCTTAAGCTATAGCTTATTTGATACGGTGGGGCTAGAGCGCTTAAAAGCCAGTGTAGGCCAAAGCTATTATTTCGAAGACCGCCGCGTAACGCTTGACCAAACAGCAGATGTCTTTGACAGAGAAAATCACTCTGGTCCGATTGTCAGCGTATCTAGCCAACTCTCGCAAAACTTTACCCTCGGTGCAAACTCAGCATGGATGGCAAATGGCGATAATGCGCAACGCGACTTACAACTTTACTTTACGGGTGATAAAGGCAACCTCTATAACGTTGGCTATTTCTACCGTAAAGAAATTGCAGACCGTCAAGAACATTACGACCAAGTGGTTGCATCTTTTGTACAACCCATCCATAACAACTGGCGTATTATGGGCCATGCTCAATATGACTTAGACAACAATGTCGCTCGTGAATACCTCCTTGGTGTCAATTACGAGTCTTGCTGTTGGGGAATCTCCGTTTATGGTCGTGAGTACTATAACGACTTGGATGACGTCAATGCTGCAGGTGTAGAACCTAAACGTGCAATTATGGCCGAAATTACACTTAAAGGCTTAGGCGGACTCAACAGTAAACTTTCATCATTACTAGAAAATCGTATTCTAGGCTTTAACAATATTAATCAGACTTGGACAGACCGTTAATGAAGACAAAACAGTTCAAACAATTTTTTAAAGCGAGTGCTTTGGCTTTAGCTCTCGCAACCGCTATTCCAACTTTTGTACATGCGTCGGATGAAGTTGTTGCTGTTGTCGATAACAGTGTCATTTTGAAGAGTGACTTAGAAGCAAGTATGGCTGAGCTCAAACATCAACTTGAGAGCCAAAAGAAGCAAGTCCCACCAGAGCAATATTTGGCACAACAAGCATTAGAGCAACTGATTATTCGTCAGACTCAGCTTGAGCAAGTGAAACGTTACAACATTCAACCTGATGAAAAAAGCTTGAATGAAGCGGTTTTAAATGTTGCAAAACAATCTGGTAGCACAAGCCTAGAAGCATTCCAACAAAAGCTCGATAAAATGGCACCAGGAACCTATGCTTCTTTGCGTAGTCGCGTTGCTGAAGATTTAGCAATCAATCGTTTGCGCCAGCAAATCGTTACCTCTCGTATCCAAATTTCAGACCAAGACGTTAAAAACTTCTTAAATACACCACAAGGTCAAGCAGCACTTGGCAATCAAGTACATGTGCTACATGTGCGTGTTTCAGGTGACAATGCTGATGCTGTGGCGAAGCAAGTCAAAACTGTTCTAGCAAACGACAATGACGTCGCTGCAATTGCTAAAAAGTTCAGTACTGCTGGCACCAAAGTTGAAGGTGCAGATATGGGCTTTAGAGCACTTTCTGACATCCCTAGCGAGCTTGCAGCACGTGTGAGTCCACTCCAAGTGGGACAAACCACAGATTTAATTACAGTACGAGATGGTGTACATCTTTTAAAATTAGTTGAACGCAAAGGTGCTGAGCAAAAAGCAATTGTACCTCAATACAAAGCACGCCATATTTTGATTCAACCCTCTGAAGTGGTTAGCCCTGAAAATGCTAAACAAATGATCGAAAGCTTGTATAACCGCGTTCAAAAAGGTGAAGACTTTGCAGTCTTAGCTTCAACCTACTCTAATGACACAGGTTCAGCACGTGATGGCGGGAGCTTGGGTTGGGTCAGCCCAGGTGTGATGGTTCCTCAGTTTGAAGAAACCATGAAAAATACGCCTGTAGGTCAAACCAGTAAACCTTTCCAAACCCAATTTGGCTGGCATATTCTTCAGGTGACTGAAACACGTCAACAAGACATGACTGCTGAATACCAAGAACGTATGGCACGTCAAATTTTAGGTGAGCGTCAATTTGATGCAGAGCTTGATAGCTGGTTACGCGAAACACGCAACAGAGCTTATGTCGAAATCAAAGATCCGAACTTAGACCGTAAGAACAACAAGTCATAAGTTTGGATAAATAAAAAGACCAGCATGAATGCTGGTCTTTTTATTTATCCGCTTAGACTAAAACTAAAAATTTGGCATAAAAAAAGCCTCTCATGTGAGAGGCTTTTTTAACAATCAATTAACGATTATTTTCGTCATCTTGAGTGTCTTCAAATTTTGATTCGCCATCAAAACCAGTCGATTGACCACCAAAGCCACCTTGACCACCGAAGCCACCTTGACTACCAAAGCCACCACCTTGACCACCGAAGCCACCTTGACCACCGAAGCCACCTTGACCACCGAAGCCACCTTGTTGACCGCCAAAGCCGCCTTGTTGACCGCCAAAGCCGCCTTGTTGACCGCCAAAGCCGCCTTGTTGACCACCAAAGCCGCCTTGTTGACCACCAAAGCTACCTTGTTGACCAGCGCCAGCAGGTGCACCAGCAGGACGTGGGTTACGTGCAGGAACAACTGTAGAAATTGCATGCTTGTAAACCATTTGGCTTACTGTATTTTTTAATAAAACAACATATTGGTCGAAAGATTCAATATGACCTTGTAACTTAATACCGTTTACAAGGAAGATAGAGACAGGAATACGTTCTTTACGGAGAGAATTTAAGAACGGATCTTGCAAAGTTTGACCTTTAGACATGTTATAACTCCAAAAAAATTTAAAAATCAGCGCAAAAAACTATCTTTATTTTTCAATTAAAAATTATAAAAAAGATAGTAGCTAAATTTTGCTTTATCCATAGCAGTTTCGCAAGTCTTCTTGTGCCTGCGTGATAGTAGAATACGTTGTAAATTTATGTGCCTCTTGCAAAGATCTTAACCAAGTGTATTGACGTTTGGCAAGTTGTCGTGTCGCAAAAAGTGCTTTATCCTCCATTTCACGTTGTTTTTCGACAGTTTTATCTCCTTTCTGTAAAAATTCGAGTGCTTGTCGATAACCAACTGAGCGCATAGAGGGTAAATTTTCATCTAAATCGTATTTTTTCATAAGTGCTTCCACTTCATTCAAAAATCCGATGTCCCACATAATTTTCAATCGTTGTGCAATTCTTTGGTGCAATTCGGCACGGTCTGGCATCAAAGCATAATTATGAAAATTATAGCGATAAGGCACGTTTTTAGGCTGTTCAGCTTGAAGTTTAGTAATGGGCTGCCCTGTCAATTTGTAAACTTCTAAAGCCCGAATAATCCGTTGTTTATCACTCACTTTAAATTTTTCGCCCGCCAGTGGATCCACATTACATAATTCAGCATAGACCGCAGACCAACCCTCACTTTCACCTTTGGCTTCTATTTCAGCACGAACAGCATAATCTGCGCTCGGTAAATTGCTTGAAAGACCTTCTAAAAGTGCCTTGAAATAGAGCATGGTTCCACCCACCAAAATCGGGGTTTTACCTCGTGCATGCATGTCATCAATTAAACCACATGCATCTTCAACAAAGTTTGCAGCCGAATAGACTTCTAATGGGCTAATAATATCGATAAGGTGATGTGGATATTGCAGCAACTCTTCTTTGGTTGGTTTAGCTGTACCAATATCCATATCCTTAAAGACCAATGCTGAATCTACAGATATCAGTTCAAAATTTCCTTGCTCATAGAGCTGACATGCCAAAGCAGTTTTACCACTTGCAGTTGGCCCCATTAAATTGATGACCGGCAATTGAGTTGACATGTACAACTACTCTCCTCGAGCAAAAAGCTTATCTAGTTGAGCCAATGGAAACGCACGCCAAGTTGGGCGACCATGGTTACATTGGCTGGCAAATTCAGTTTGTTCCATTTGACGAAGCAAAGCATTCATTTCAGAAAGACCCAAAATGCGATGGGCGCGAACAGCACCATGACAGGCCATACCCGCTAGAATTTGATCACGCTTTTGCAGTAAGCCCTGCGCTTCATCATTTGGATCCAAATCGTTCAGTAATTCAGGTACCAGCGCCTCAAAATTGGCTTTATGTAAAATCGCAGGCACACCACGAACAATGACCTGCTCATCGCCATATTGATCAATTTCAAGACCTAAACGCGCCAATTGATCTTTGAGTTCTTCCACTCGTGTCGCTTGCATCCGCGTGATATTAATCACTTTGGGAATAAGTAACTGCTGAGAAGTCCAAAACTCTGGTTTATCCCACGCTGACTTCATTTGCTGTAGCAAAATACGCTCATGCGCTGCATGCATATCAACAATAATCAGCCCTTCTGTATTTTGAGCCAGCACATAAATACCATGCAATTGTGCAATTGCAATTCCCAACGGATGTTCATCGACTTTTGGGCTTTGCACTGTAAAATCAGCCAAAGACTGAGCTTGATCAACAGCAGATGACGTATCACGCAGAGGTGCTAAATAGCTTTGCAAGGCATTATTAAGCTGTTGTGAGCCCTGATAGCGTGAAGGTTGCGCCGAATAATGGACGCCTTGCGGTTGATTTGAACTAAAGTCAGTCAGCACATCCGATGGGGCTTGTTCACTAGCTTGTTCAGGCTCAACACGACGATGCAACTGCAAAGGCTCTTGATAACGAGGCTGCACAGACATCAAAGCTTGATTCTCTGCAACCTTCATTGCATCAGATAAATCTGCGGTTGCCGTTTGAAACTGCGATAAAGTCTCTTTGGCATAGTGACGTACAAATTCATGTACTTCACGTTGATTCAAAAAGCGAATTTCATGTTTGGTCGGATGTACATTGACATCAATATTTTCGGGGTCGACTTCCAGAAAAAGTAAATAACCCGCATGCTGATGTCCATGCAAAATACCATCATAAGCCATACGCAGCGCATGAGAGATGGTTTTATCTTTAACAATTCGACCATTCACATAAACATACTGCAAGTCAGCCTGAGCCCGCGCATCGGAGGGATGTCCCAACCAACCTGTTAAACGCATGTTGATGCTATCCGCATCCATCCAATAAGCATTTTCAGTAAATGCGCGCCCTAGCAACTGCTGTACGCGCTGAAAACGTAGCTCACCACTGTCTGCAATCGGCAAGTTCAATTTGATGTTTTGATTATGTTCAAGCACAAAACGAATATCGAAATGCGTCAGCGCTAAACGCCGAACAATTTCCTCAATATGACCAAACTCTGTGCCAGGTTTTTTGAGAAATTTTCGACGCGCAGGCACATTAAAAAATAAATCTTGTACCCGAATATGCGTACCTTTCGGTGCAGCTACAGCCTGAATCTCTTGATGGTCAAATGCAGTTCCATTGACTTCAACTTGATAGCCAATTCCATCATCCGCTTGACTACTGGTTAAGGTTAAACGCGACACCGCTGCAATAGAAGCCAATGCCTCTCCGCGAAAGCCTAAACTGACAATTGCATGTAAATCTTCAGCGGTTTGGATTTTACTGGTCGCATGGCGCATCACCGCCAAAGGGAGATCTTCTGCGTGAATCCCTCGACCATTGTCCATGATTTCAATTAAAGTACTGCCGCCTTGCTCTACCCGAATAATCAGCTCTGTCGCACCTGCGTCAATCGAGTTTTCAAGTAACTCTTTGACCACAGACGCTGGACGCTCAATGACTTCACCCGCTGCAATTTGGTTGGCTAAAGCAGGATTCAAAGTATGAATACGGCGTATCTTTAAATCATCACGCATTGTTTAATTGGCTCTCTAATGCTTGTAATAATGCTACTGAATGGAAACTTAAGGTAGCAGACCGTGTCAGTTCATCTTCCGATTTTTGAATATCAATAATTAAGTCCGCCTCAGGGATCTCATCGCCCCCTTTAGACGGCCATTCAAACAAAAACAGTGCATTGGGCGTTTCCAAATAGTCACGAATGCCCATTAGCTCCAGTTCATACGGATCGTTTAAACGATACAAGTCAAAATGGAAAATATCACGGCCTTGAATTTGGTACGGCTCAACCAAAGTATAGGTTGGACTTTTTACGGAACCCTGATGGCCTAAATGCTGTAAATAATGACGCGTTAAGGTGGTTTTACCTGCCCCCAAATCGCCAATTAAATACACTACACCCGTCGTAAAATGCTGTGCCAAAATTTGCGCTAAATTTTGGGTATCTTGTTCATTATTGAGCGTTAAATTAAATGAATACTGCATAATACTCACGACAAGTGACAAAAGAACAATTATGATAGCACTGGACTCACAAAATGCCCAAGCCACAAGCTTGAAATCTCGTATTTAACTGCGCCAACCGATTAGATATTGCCTGCACATCATGCTCAACATAAAACCTGCTGAATTTTACCCTCCCACACTCAATGGCGTGAGCGCAAGTAAAGTGTTTCTACCTAAAATGACGCCCGCACCACACACCGTATTGGCTTATTTATCTGACCAATTTCCGCATATTGAAGCAACTGAGTGGCAGCAACGCTTTCATGATGGTTTGGTCTATGACGCTGTAGGTAATATTCTCCATACAGATTCGGCATATCTTGAAAATCAGCATGTGTTTTATTACCGCTTTTTAGCGTATGAAATTGAAGTGCCATTTCAGCATGACATTTTATTTGAAAACGATCATTTCTTAGTGGTGGATAAGCCGCACTTTCTGACCATCAGTCCCACGGGGCAATATGTTCAACAAACCCTATTGGTGCGCCTGAAAAAACAAACAGGCATTGAGCATTTAACGCCCATCCACCGCCTTGACCGTGAAACCGCTGGCTTAGTGATGTTTTCCAAATGCACTCACAGTCGAGGGATGTATCAGCAAATGTTTGCAGATCGACAGGTTCAAAAAACCTACCATGCAATTGCTCCTTTTCATCGCAAACTCAGCTTTCCACATACTGTAAAGTTGCATATGCAAAAAGGTGAGCCTTTCTACACCATGCAGGTCTTGGACAAAGCACCGAACAGTGAAACTGAAATCATGCTTTTAGAGCATGATGCAACATGGGCAAAATATGAGCTTAAACCCGAGACAGGGAAGCAACATCAACTCCGTGTACACCTTAACTTCTTAGGTCTCCCGATTAAAAATGATCCGTTCTATCCTAAAGTTGTACATAAAGCCGACGATGATTTTAGTCAGCCTTTACAGCTCTTAGCCAAGCATCTTTCATTTAAAGACCCAATAACTCAACAGCTTATGCAGTTTATCTCCAATTTTGAATTGACACTGTAATCTGCTTGTCATTACAAAATAATTTAAAATTCCATTGTATGAATATTGAAATTACAATGGAATTGATTAAAATAACTTCTACCCTTAAGTCGTTCAAATTATTTAAAAAATCATGAGAAAAACAGAAGTCTATCAAATTCGACTCGATTCCCAAGAAAAGAAACAAGCTTTTGCAGTGTTTAAACAACTGGGAATTACACCTGCACAAGCCGTTCGTTTGTTCTTCAAACAAGTGGTTTTAACCAAATCCATCCCTTTCTCAATCGAAAACCAGAACATCAATCTTGAACAGCTGATTAAACTACGTAAGCTCAAGCAAGAACAGAAAGCGGTTGAACACATCACCAGCGCAGACTCAACTGCAACCAATGATTTATTTGCAGACGATGAACATATTGATCTATTTGAGGAATTAGCTGCAATCTTGGGAGAAAGTGACAAAACTTAACAGTGTTGCATTTCTAAACAAATTTTAGAAATATCCCTTTCAAAACTTAGGTATGCTTCATGTAAACATTATAAATACAGCATGGAGTAATACATGATCGTTAGACGTGCCACTTTAGAAGACTTAGAAAAACTTGCTGTATTATTTGATGAATATCGCCAATTTTATGGTGCATCTTCCAACTTAGCGCTTTCCCAAAAGTTCCTTAAACTTCGCCTTGAAAACGAACAAAGCGTCATCTTCATTCATGTCAAAGACGATGTGATTACAGGTTTTGTGCTGCTGTATTTAGGTTTTTCTTCTGTGGCCTGCGCAACTTACTATATTTTAGATGATGTTTACGTTTCTCCACCGCATCGTCGCCATGGCTCAGCAAAACAATTGATTGATACCGCTATTTTGTTTGCGCGACACGAAAAAGCCATTCGTATTACGCTTGAAACTCAAAAGAATAATTATCAATCCCACAGCTTATATGAAGCCATGGGCTTTGTAGCGGATAATGAATTTAAGACCTATCATTGCTTTCTATAGCATTCAGCGTCTAAAGGCCTTCTCTCTCAAGATCATTACGTGTCTTGGCTAAAGCCACTTGTTCGGCATTTAAATAAATCCAACGCCCCTCGCCTAAATCTGGTATACCCGTTAAGTTGAGTGCACCAATTTGCTGACGGTGCAAACTCTCAACTTTATTTCCCACTGCCGCAAGCATACGTTTCACTTGATGATATACCCCCTGGTGTACGGTCATTTGTAGTTCACATTCAGCTAAGCGTTTTACATCTGTTGCAGCAAAACTCCCTTTTTCATTTCGCAGTTCAACCCCTTGCTCCAGCTGTTGAACTTGTTCATCTGTAACGGGGTCGGCCGTTTGCATCCGATACACTTTTGCCACATGTTTTTTAGGGTGTGTCAATGCTTGTAAAAACTGACCATCATCGGTGAGTAACAATAAACCAGTGGTGTCTTGATCTAGACGACCTACACATTGAATGCCACGATTCAAGAGCACATCGTCAAACAAATCAAAAACACTAAAATGATGCGTCGCCTGATGTGAACATTCATAGCCTTGAGGTTTGCTTAAGGCGATATAGACTTTTTCACGGTATTCAAAGCTCTTGCCGTGTACCTTGTAGTGCAGCGCATCCAATTTGAGTTTATGTTTAGGGTCAGTAATGATCTGCCCATCAATTTCAATGGCTGTTTTTTTAATCAACTGTTGGCAATGCTTTCGCGAACCAAATCCTTGCGACTGCAACATTTTTTCCAACAGCATCAGCACACCACATTTTTAAATAAAGGCTCATTTTATACTGAAATACAGGAACATCAATCAAAGGACTTGGATCATTCGGCAAAGTGGCTAAAAAAACGTTACAATGCACATGTTTTTTTGACCAGTCTCGCCCCCTATGCCGAACTTAGATTTGAACCTGATCGTCCTCCTGATCCTACTGGCTTGCGGTATTTTTAGTCACAATTCTGCAGTAACCATTGCTGCGGCAGTACTCATTATTTTGCGGATGACGCCACTGAGTGAATACTTCCCACTCATCCAACAACATGGATTAAATATCGGGATCATCATTTTAACCATTGCAGTTTTGGTACCTATTGCAAGTGGTAGAATTAGTGGTGAAAGTATTTTTAAATCTTTTTTAAGTATCAAGTCATTACTTGCCATCGCGATTGGTGTTTTGGTTGCATGGCTAGGCGGCCGTGGAGTGAAACTAATGTCAAACCAACCCGATGTTGTTGCAGGCTTGCTGGTCGGAACCGTTGCAGGGGTGGCTTTACTGCGTGGAGTTCCAGTCGGCCCACTCATTGCGGCTGGTTTACTTACCCTAATCATTGGTACAGGACAGCCCTAGCCTAGCGAATACAAAAAAAATCCAAATTCTCAAGCTAGGTCGAATTAATCTGTATTTGCTGCCTTTAAATTTGACTTCTTTTTATAGAATGTCCACTCAATATAGCGCTATGAATAAATATTCATCGTGCAGAATCTTCAGAGTTCATATGAATATTACGATTGCTTCGTTCACTTATAACTTTTTTGAACAACCAAATTTTCATGTGATAAAGAAAGTATAATACTTTTCATTTACTCCTCTATTTATGTCCTCTCAAGAAAATAGCATCCCGCCAACCCGCAACTTATCTGTCATTATTTTGGCATTGGCACTCGGTGGTTTTTGTATTGGGACTACTGAGTTCGTTGCCATGGGACTCATCCAAGAGATCTCACAAAGTTTCAATCTCAGCATTCCCGTCACAGGGCATTTTATTAGTGCCTATGCTTTAGGTGTGACTATTGGCGCGCCTGTAATTGCCATTCTGGCCGCAAAGGTTCCGCGTAAAACGCTTTTAATTGGTCTCATGCTATTTTATGGTATCGCCAATGCCAGTACAGCTCTCGCAAACAGCTATGAGTCTATGTTGGTCTCACGTTTTATTGCAGGTTTCCCTCACGGCGCTTACTTTGGTATTGCCGCTTTGGTGGTTGCAGAGTTTGCTGGAAAACAAAAGCGTGCTTCGGCAGTCGCCATGCTCATGATGGGGCTTAATGTCGCGACCGTGATTGGTGTGCCTTTTGCGACATGGCTGGGTCAGCTGTATGGTTGGCGTGCAGGTTTTGAATTTTCTGCATCTATCGCATTTTTGACCGTGGTCGCAATTTGTTTTGGCTTACCTAAAATGCAGCTGCATCACACAGCCAGCATTCAAAATGAACTGCGTGGACTTAAAAATACACAAATGTGGCTAACGCTTGCTGTCGGTGCAATTGGATTTGGTGGGCTGTTTTCTGTCTATAGTTATGTATCGCCTATTTTGACTGAATATACCCATGCTAGCATTCAAGTCATTCCGTTTGCACTGGCATGTATTGGGCTCGGGTTGGTCGTCGGCGGTGTTGTCGCAGGACACTTTGCCGATAAAAACTTAAACAAGGCGATTATTTGGGTCTTAGTTTCCAATGCCTGCTCTTATGTACTTTGTGCTTTATCTATGGATCACCTTGCCACTGCTTTTATTGCACTCTTCTTAGTCAGCTTCAGTATTGCAGGCTTGGGGCCTTTACTCCAAACCCGCTTAATGGATGTCGCTGGTAATGCACAAGGCTTAGCAGCTTCGCTGAATCATTCTGCATTTAATATTGCCAATGCTTTTGGTGCTTTTCTGGGCGGCTGGTTAATTAGCCAAGGTTTAGGTTGGCTAGCTCCAATCTGGGTCGGAGTTTTACTAAGTTTAGGTGGGCTGATTATTTTATTGTTGGCTTTTCAGCATGAGAAAAAGTCGATATCCGCATGTAAAAATGATGCAAATCAGGCTTGTTAACCCCCTATAAATGACTTTTATCTAAAAACAATAAGCGTGCATAAAAACTCAATCGTATTGTTATGCACGCTTTTACAATCCATCATTCAGATTAATATCAGGCCGTTAAGAATCTTACTGGCATTTTTTTAAACTCTAGGTTTTATTCGATACGCGATAACGTCATCAGCATTAAGAAGTTAAATACGAAACTCCTTAACTGACTGGCATAATCATTCAGGTAGTTTCTTCCCACAGTGTGGACAATAGGCATATTGCTCACGCTCTTGCCTTAAAGATTCTTCTTTTTGTTCACGAATGAGCTGTAAAATAATATCCTGTGTTTGCTCTTTGGTCAGCCCAACTTCTTTACGAACTTCTTCAATTTTTTCTGTTTCTAAGACAAAATCAATATCACTATTTTGGATTAATTCTCGAAATCTAAGCTCAAGTTTTTCTTTACGCTGCTCAAGTTCATTGGCCAAACCATTCGCCAAAATACCCGCAGGTAATGCCGCTAAACCTACCCCTAAGATGGTAATAATCGCTCCAAGAAAGCGTCCTAACGGCGTAATAGGTGTCACATCACCATAACCGACGGTGGTCAGTGTAACCACGGCCCACCACATTGAAGCTGGAATGGAGCTGAAAACTTCAGGTTGTGCCTGACTTTCAATCAAATACACCCCTGCAGCCGCCATAATGATCATAATCATTAAGATGAAAATAACCGCTTGAAATGAGCCTTTTTCGCGCTCAATGACACGTAATAAAATTTGTAGAGAGACAAAGTAACGGGTGAGCTTGAGAAGTCGAAGCAAACGAACAATTCTTAAGAATCGTAAGTCGAACTGAACAAAGAAGTTTAAATACGCAGGTAGAATAGCCAAAAGGTCGATAATCGCCCCACCACTTTTGACCCAATTTAGACGGTTTTTCCAATCCGACTCAAAACTATTAGATTCAGCAATTGACCAAAAACGTAAGAGATATTCGACGCTAAAAACGATAATAGAAAAGATTTCAAAATAATAGAAAAAGTCTTGGTACGACACATAGTACTTTTGTACAGACTCCAGCAAAACCGCAGCTGCATTACTCATAATCAGTGCAATGAGAAAATAGTTCAACCCTCGACTTAAGGGCGTCTCATAATCCTCATTATGCAAATTGTTATAAACAAATTTGCGTAGCGTGTACCAAGCTGTCAATTTCATTACGATTCTAAGTTATTCTTATCCCTTAAAATTCAGTTTAACTGAAGTTCTGGGCAAAGTAAGTAAGAAATTTCTGCACGAAATGCCCTAGTTTTAAGATGTTATTCAATATATAACAGCGCTAGACGAACTTGGTCATAGCCCATACGTGGATTAGTCAGTTCCACAATAGGACGAAGCTTAATCGCACCATCTTCGCTAAAGTGTTCTGTTTGCTGACGCTTCATTAAGCGTTTATAAATTTTCCGCACTTGCTCAACTACTTCTTCTCCAGGATGTGCCACGGAAATATCTAAGCCTTGCTCTTTATGCAACTTTGCCAAGTGGTTAATAATAGTTGCAGCCGTCAAACCGCGCTCTTGTGCGATATCGGCAATTTCATAACCACCTTCAAACAATTCACGTGTTTCATCGAGTGTTGCAGAAGCATAGTTGGCTTTACCTGCATTACGGGCAATTTTCTTTTCATTACGCTCAATCTCAATTTCATTGAGCGTTCCACCGCAGTGACGAATAAATGCCTTGTGTTGTGGCTCAAGATCAATGGCCTCAAAGTGAGTCTCGGCTTCATCGGACAGTTCTTGGAAGCGGCGGTCTGCTTTAATGGCAAGACTATCTAGCTCCAAAGCTTGTTCATTAAATCCCAGCAGCCTTAAACCATCCAAAGTCTTTAAGCGCGACAAAGCCACATAGCCCTGTCCTTTTTCAAAAGTATGACTAAGATTAATTTCCGCTGCTGCTAAAGTCATTCCTTGTGACTTGTGAATGGTGATGGCCCATGCCAAACGTAATGGAATTTGCTGAAAACTGGCAATGGTTTTACCCGCATCATTGTCCACTGACCACGTTTCAGGCTCAACCACCAGTACTGTTCCATCAGTCAGTTTGACTTTAGGCAAGATCCCAAAGTCATCATCTTCTTCAAAGCCCACCACTTCACCTAAGCTACCGTTGATATAGCCCACATCGAAGTTGTTCTTTACAAACATCACTTTGGCATTTTTCTTGAGGGTTAGGTTTTCAGGTGCACGCACAGAAGACTTTAAGGTTTCAATAAGCTTGTCATTGCCATCACACACCGCCTCAAACTGTCGACCTTCATTTTCAATTTCATTCAAATGTTTGAAGTTGATGGTATCCACGTCCATATTATGCGTATATAAACGTGTAAAGATTTCCCCAATATCTTGCTGACGTGTAGCTTGTAAAGCATGCAAGTGCTGAGCGTTAATACTCTGACTGCGGATGGCATTTAGAATATCATTGAGATAATCATTGCCCTGACGATGCTGCTCGGTCAAATAACACACGCGGAATTTAGCTTCCACCCAAGCATCAGACATAAAACAGAATTTATCACGGTTGCGTTCTTCATTTTTACCAACTGGCGGTAACTGGAAGAAATCACCTGCAACAATCACTTGAATCCCGCCAAATGGCTCTTCACTTTCTTTAAAGAACTTAAGGACTTTATTGACCAAATTGAGTTGCTTAGCATGTAACATCGAAATTTCATCAATGATTAAGACTTGGGCATTTTCTAAATTCTCTTTTAAGTATTTACGTTCTTTCATGCGTTTGAGTTCATCTTCCCCCAACGCATCCTTAATTCCAATGCCAGCCCAAGTATGAATGGTCATGCCATTCATATGCGTCGCGGCAATACCTGTGGAAGCAGTAATCGCCACAGGCACTTTGCGGGCTTTTAAATAGTTAATGTATTGGTTCAGCGTATAGGTTTTTCCTGCACCAGCGGAACCGGTTAAAAAGACATTTTCGCCCGCTTTTAAAAGTTTGAGTGCAGTTTCTTGCTTCATAAGACCTATACCATTGATGAACGGCTATAGCCTACCGAGTTTTTGCAAAAAAGTTAAGCAGATCTCGTCACACAAGAAATGATGTGCGACAAATTAGGTCCATTGTTGTTTAAATTTTAAGAGCTTGGTTATTGGGTTTGGTTCAGCATGGCAATGAATTGTTCAGCGACGACAACATCATCAGGTAACGCTTTTTGGTTGTTTGGATATTCAAGCTGATCAAATAACAGTTGCCCTGCAATATAATGACAACCAAGCGTCAAGTGCCGCTGTGCATCGGTATGACTCATATGAAATGCAGCATATTCGCGCACAATAATTCGCTCAGCAAAACTGGCTGCTAAACAATGTTGAAAGCGACGTGACTCAGCAATGATGCGATCAATATCTTTGAGCTCCTCAAGCACCCAACTCTCAATAAAATAATAAGCCTCATGACTGATCGGTTGCCATGACACACAACCAAGCTTTCGTTTCAACTCCGCAAGTAGCTCTTGGCTATGCAATTGATCATGCCACTGCACAGCCTGATGAAATAGGCTCTTCCATGTGACATTTTTTAAAACCTCCTTTTGCGTCTCGAAATGTTCAGGCAAATAATCACGCACATAAGCATCAAACACCGAAATTCGTAAAGGGGGCCGATTTAAATAAAACAACTGTCGAAAGCTTTTAATATGCATTTTATGTTGCTTTAACTGAAAATAAAAATCACGGTGTTGTTGCTTATCTTCACTAAAATAAATCACTAAGTCTTTAGGAAGTTCCTGTGCAATTTTATCTAGATGCTGAATATAAGCCTGCATTACACGACTCAATTTTGTGTAGACCCGTTTCCCCCATTCAGGCTGTTGTTCGACCACACGGCGTAGCAGTTCGAGCCATTCATCTAAATACAAAATAGACGGACTGATCGCTATCCGCTGATCATCCATATCTTGGCGTCTATTTTTTAAGACCACATGCTGGTTGGCCTCCAGCTCAAACCAATTCTGTTGTAAGGCATGTTCATAGCAACTTTGTATAAATAAGCGCGCCGCAACATGTTGGAAGTACTTTAAGGTAGTCACAATAATTTCGGGATGATAAGGCTGCGTATCAAGATAACTCAAAGCTGTTATAGCAACGCGTATACTACTGTGCTGGATATTTTGACTAACCCAGTCTGTCACCACAGCTTTTTGTTTGAATAACCAATTTACGGTACGGCTTTCATCAAAAATCGGGAGTTTTGCGACCTTCTTTTGCCATGTCTTAGTTTCAGCTTTTAAAAAATGTCGCTTTGCCAACAAATCACGCGATGTCCAAATATCCCGATGCATAAGCCGCACAAAGCCAAGCATATGGGGCTGCTCTTTAGCATGCGGATATAACAAGTGAATGTCGTGCGTATGATCCATCAACTCTTGTAAAGAAAACCGTTCAGGAAATGCCGTTTGTATAATGCGATAAACATGTGGTTCTAAGAATTGATTGGCACTGCAACACAGCTCATCATAACTATTCATCAAAGACTGTAAGGGTAAAATATCTTCCGCCTGATCTGCATCTATGCAGCATAAGCGCTGCAACTCGGCCAGCAAACTTCGCTCAGAGGTTGAATCATCTGTATTGAATTCAACTTGCTGGCACAGCTGTTGAAAGAGTTCTGATTGCGTTTGCCGTATTTCAGTCAAAATTGTTTGCACGCGACTCGGTCCATCGAACAAAACAAACACTTGTTGAAGAATCAGCTGACGCAGCTGTTTAACTTTATTGCGCAAATACAAAGAATGTTGTGGAGATTGATCACCCACTAAAAATACAATGTCGTGTAAATAAAACTCTTCGAGTGCTTCTGCATAGTGCCCTTGATAGATAAACTGTGGAACACACAGCTCCGCCTGTTCAGCTGGTGCATAAAACTGAATATGAAAACAATGATTTAAAATTTGAATCCGTTGTTGTTTTACGTCGACACTTAAAACGTTTTGCACATTGAGTGTAGAGAGAAATGCTGACTGATCGTGATAAAGCTGCTGAATACTCGGAAAAACTTGTCTTAACTGTATAGCAAGACTTTGATATTGCTTAAGCTTATCGTTTTGCTCCACGGCTGACCCTCTTTGAATTTGGCTATTTTCACCACAACTTCAAAACCAATATAAACAAATCCTGAACCACAGGCTATGCCTTTTATCGATAGCTATTCTGTGCGTTGAAGCCATTTCTCCTCATTCCCTTACTTATGGTAGGTATTTGGTAGGTACACAAGTTTTTTGAATCATTCGATACTCTAAAAACGGTAATGAGCACCGATAACAACATAAATAATGGTAGAAGGAATCGCACCATGGCTTTTAAAAATATTGCAGATCAAACGAACGGTTTTTATATCCCTTGTGTTTCACTTTTTGGCCCAGGCTGTGCCAAAGAAATTGGTGGTAAAGCACAAAACCTCGGCGCAAAGAAAGCACTGATTGTAACCGACGCAGGTTTATTTAAATTTGGCGTAGCCGACACCATTGCAGGATATCTCAAAGATGCAGGTGTTGATAGCCACATCTTCCCAGGTGCAGAACCGAACCCAACTGACATCAATGTCCACAACGGCGTGACTGCGTATAACGAACAAGGTTGTGACTTTATTGTGTCCTTAGGTGGTGGTTCTTCGCATGACTGCGCTAAAGGTATTGGACTCGTGACTGCGGGTGGTGGTCATATTCGTGACTACGAAGGGATCGATAAAAGTACGGTTCCTATGACTCCTCTTATTGCCATCAACACCACGGCAGGTACAGCATCAGAAATGACACGTTTCTGTATTATTACCAATACAGATACCCATGTAAAAATGGCAATTGTAGACTGGCGTTGCACTCCACTAATTGCAATTGATGACCCTAAACTCATGATTGCAAAACCTGCAAGCTTAACAGCTGCAACAGGTATGGATGCCTTAACCCATGCGGTTGAAGCTTATGTTTCAACAGCAGCAAACCCAATCACTGATGCCTGTGCTGAAAAAGCCATTTCAATGATTAGCGAATGGTTAAGTCCAGCAGTTGCGAACGGTGAAAACTTAGAAGCACGTGATGCCATGAGTTATGCACAATATTTAGCAGGTATGGCATTTAATAATGCATCTCTAGGTTATGTCCATGCAATGGCACATCAACTCGGCGGCTTCTATAACCTACCTCACGGCGTATGTAATGCAGTCCTACTTCCACACGTCTGTGAGTTCAACTTAATTGCCTGCCCTGACCGTTATGCACGAATTGCTGAACTGATGGGAGTTAACACCACAGGTTTAACTGTGACAGAAGCTGGATATGCTGCAATTGACGCAATTCGTGAACTATCTGCATCGATTGGTATTCCATCGAGCTTGTCTGAACTGGGTGTGAAAGAGCAAGATTTGGGTGTTATGTCTGAAAATGCGCAAAAAGATGCCTGCATGTTGACGAACCCACGTAAAGCAAACCATGCTCAAGTGGTCGACATCTTCAAAGCTGCACTCAAATCTAGTGCTTCAGTGGTCGATTTTAAAGCAGCGGTCTAAGTTCTCTTCTTAACTTTTTGTTTGCTTTGACAATTTAAGTGGAATGAAACAGACGTCCATACTGTTTCATTCAGGTAAGCCTAATCCTTGCTTACCTGTGCACTTAAATTGTCTTTTTTTATTTGTGGTTGACAAAGTTTTGCACTTCATCAAGGATAAGAAAACTCATGACAATAACAACCAGAGCAAATTATGTCAGCAACTCAGACTCATCCTGCTTATCAACCTGATGTCCTCGGCGAAGGCTATGAACAATTAAAACTCAGTTTTCCAGACGATTATGAAGGTGCTGTATGTGCAACCCTCGTGCGCAAAAAAGCACCGCAAAATACTCAAAAAGCTGTGCTGTATATCCATGGTTTTATTGACTACTTTTTCCAAACCGAAATGGCTGAACAATTTAATCAGCATGGTTATGATTTTTATGCGCTCGATTTAAGAAAATATGGTCGTTCTCACTTGAGCCATCAAAAATATTATAACGTCCGTGATCTCAACGAATATGATGCTGAGATTACCCAAGCCTTAGAGATCATTGGCAATGAAGGCCATACTGCGGTGCTACTTGCAGGACACTCTACGGGTGGCTTAATCACGACTTTATACGCTGCGCACAATCCTAAGCACCCACTGATCAAAGCACTTTGGGCCAATAGCCCTTTTTATGATTTTAATATGCATCCCATTAAGCGCAAACTTGGCGTGCCGCAGCTCAGTCGACTCGCAAAGCATTTTCCTGACCTCAAGTTTCCAAGTGAACTGAATAAATGGTATGTACCGAGCCTACATCAAAACGAGCATGGTGAATGGAACTTTGATTTGAAGTGGAAACAACCAAGCTATTCTATGGTTCGGATCAGCTTTGTACGTGCAATCCATGAAGCACAGAAAGAAATTCATCGCGGTGGTTTAAAGCTCTCTGTTCCTGCACTCATTATGCATTCACATCAAACGCTCAACCCAAAGAAATGGGGCGCAGCCGCACAAACCAGCGATGTGATTTTAGATGTTAAAGACATTGAAAAGCAGGCCAAAAATTTACAAGGTGACGTCACTGTCGTGACCATTCAAAATGGTTTACACGACTTAGTCCTCTCCGCACCTGAAGTTCGTGCCGAAGTCTATGCTGAGCTGTTCCAGTGGCTTGAGCAAAAAATAGTGTAAATATACCTTTCAAACACAATTAAGAATTTTTAAATTTTATATTTCTCAAGTAGCTGATGCGCAGGATGTCCTTTCGGTGTCAGCTCAATGAGTCGCTCAACGGCATCAATCGCCTCTGGGTAACGTGCGACATGTTTAAACAGCATATCGGTTTCATTGGCTTTAAAAATCGCACTGCTTAAACGTGACTCCAAACAGTCGCGCCATGCACATAGAAATGGACTTTCCGTTTTAGGTAGTAAGACACCCGAACACAGCTTCAATGCGGTCTCGATATACGCTGCATCTAAGGCCTGCTCGGCTTGTAAAAAATCGGCCTCGATATGCGCCAAAATCCGATAGGGACGAGATCCCAACATACCACCGAGCAAGTCACGCAGTTGCGACATTTCGGCCTTAAGCGTCCCTACACTCACCTTGCGCTCACCATATAAAGCCTGATGCAAAGTATCTAAAGTCATGCCCTGTGGGCACAGTGCCAAGATGGTCAAAATTTCAATTTGTCGTGGCGTGAGTACCATCACTTTGCCATTGAAATGTACTTGTGGCACACCAAAAGCACGGATATATAACTGTTGACGCTGGTATTCTAACAGAGCCGTTTGAATGATGGATGCACAGCGCTCTGCTGCGAGTAGACCAAGGCTATTGTGGTTTTTCCATGTGGTGGATAAATCAATCACCCCTAGGACGTGTTTTGAGTAAGGGTCGATGATTGGTGCAGCATAACAGACCCAATCATGGATGGAGCTCATGTAGTGCTCATTTGAAAAGACACAACTGGACTGTTGCGTTTTTAAGGACAAGGCCAATGCATTGGTTCCCACCAATTCCTCACGCCACTGTCCACCTTCAACAAAATGTACACTTTCTGCCGCATTACGCATTTGTCTACTGGATGCACTCCAAATAATGGTACTACCAATATCGCCTACAGCGACAACCATAGACGACTGCTGTGCAATATGTCTTAGTTCATCTGCACAATAACTTAAAGCGTGCTGTAGCGCTGAACCTTGTGACATAGAACCTTCAGAAATGGGCGCAGCAAAGCGATCCTTTGGAATTTCTGCTGAGTTAGAGCGCTGCCATGAACTTGCAATACTTTTTCCCAATTGTTCAGCTTGTACCGTCGAAATACTGCTACTGGTTCTAAGCTTTTCTATTTCTTGTCTTTTCTGTATTAAATGTTGCATTGCCATCATTCCTTATTCTCAAAACAATTCCTGATATACGTCCACTGTATTACTTGGTTGTAAACATTTGTCAAAGGCTTGTAAACCTCCTTCCTTCCAACCTTTTTCCAACCTTATATTAGTTATGCTACTTAAATATTGTACAGATGTACCTTATACCAAAGCTGTAGATGCTTTTAAAAAATCAATAAGCAAAGGAACTTCAATATGCGCTATGTAGACCCTAACCAATCTGGTTCTAAAGTAGAATTTAAAGCACAGTATGACAACTTTATTGGTGGCGAGTGGGTTGCTCCAGTAAAAGGTGAATACTTTGAAAATATCTCCCCTGTCGACGGTAAAGTTTTTACAAAAGTCCCTCGCTCATCTGTCGAAGACATCGAACTTGCACTGGATGCTGCGCACAAAGCCAAAGAACAATGGAACAAATCTTCTCCTACTACACGTTCAAATTTACTCCTTAAAATTGCAGATCGTCTAGAACAGAATCTAGAAAAATTGGCTGTGGCTGAAACATGGGATAACGGTAAACCGATTCGTGAAACGCTCGCAGCGGACATTCCTTTAGCCATTGACCATTTTCGCTATTTCGCAGGCTGTATCCGTGCGCAAGAAGGTGGCATTTCTGAAATTGATGAAGATACCATTGCCTATCACTTCCACGAACCATTGGGTGTGGTAGGGCAAATCATTCCATGGAACTTCCCAATTTTGATGGCGACATGGAAAATTGCTCCTGCACTTGCTGCAGGTAACTGTATTGTTTTAAAACCTGCTGAACAGACACCTGCGAGTATTTTGGTTTTAATTGAACTCATTCAAGACTTACTACCACCCGGTATTTTAAACATCGTCAACGGTTATGGTGTTGAAGTGGGTCGTCCACTCGCAACCAATCCACGTATTGCTAAAATTGCATTCACTGGCTCAACTGCTGTGGGTCAAATGATCATGCAATATGCCACTGAAAACGTGATTCCTGTGACTTTGGAATTAGGCGGTAAGTCTCCAAACATCTTCTTTGAAGACATTATGGATCAAGACGATGAGTTCTTAGACAAAGCCCTTGAAGGTTTTGCCATGTTCGCACTTAACCAAGGTGAAATCTGTACCTGTCCATCACGCGCTTTAGTTCAAGAAAGTATTGCAGATAAATTCCTTGAAATGGCAGTTGAACGTGTGAAACGCATTAAAACGGGTCACCCGCTCGATACAGAAACGATGATTGGTGCGCAAGCTTCACTGGAACAACAAGAGAAAATCTTGGGTTGTATCGCAACAGGTCGCGGTGAAGGTGCACAAGTACTGACAGGTGGTAGTGAGCGTAATGAAGTGGGTTCTGGTTTCTATATTGAACCAACCATTTTCAAAGGCACCAATGACATGAAAATTTTCCAAGAAGAAATTTTTGGGCCTGTACTTTCAGTGGCAACATTCAAAGACTTTGACGATGCCATTAAAATTGCCAACGATACCATTTATGGCTTAGGCGCTGGTGTATGGTCACGTTCAGCACATACCTCTTACCGTGCAGGTCGTGCAATTCAAGCGGGTCGAGTTTGGACCAACTGTTACCATATCTACCCTGCACATGCCGCTTTCGGTGGTTATAAAAAGTCAGGGATTGGTCGTGAAAACCACAAAATGATGCTCGATCATTACCAACAAACTAAAAACTTACTTGTGAGCTATGCAACTAAGCCTATGGGCTTCTTCTAAGCACTTAGTCTATTCATATATAGTTCTCTATGTGTTTAGGGTGATTCGTTACCCTAAACATTTTCTCTATCAACCATCAACCATCAACCATCAACCATCAACCATCAACCATCAAAACAATAATTCAAAACTGTGTCATATAAACATTAGACAGGACGTCTAGTCGCTTGGTACTGAAATTGCATAAATATTGCATCCATCAAGCCATCTATAAAAACTCAAGATATGGAGCTTCACATGACCGATTCTCCCATTAACAGCTCAACGACTCCACTCTCTACTTCAACTGTAAGCACATCTGACGACTATTTTGAAAAAAGGCAACTGAAACAAGGTGCTGTAGGCTGGCTATTATTAGTCGGTTTAGGCGTGGCTTATGTCATTTCTGGCGACTTTGCTGGCTGGAACTTCGGTCTTGCTCAAGGTGGCTGGGGCGGTATGTTTATCGCAACGGTTGTCGTAGCCATCATGTACTTATGCATGTGCCTGTCTATGTCTGAAATGGCCACCATGCTGCCCACTGCGGGAGGTGGCTATAGCTTTGCGCGTACCGCATTTGGCCCATTTGGTGGCTATCTCACTGGCACGGCGATTTTAATTGAATATGCCATCGCCCCTGCGGCTATCGCATGCTTTATTGGTGCCTACTGCGAGGCCTTATTTGGTGTCAGTGGATGGATCATTTATCTCATCTGCTATCTGGTTTTTATGGGTATTCATCTTAAAGGTGCAGGTGAAGCCCTCAAGATTATGTTTGTCATTACCGCCATTGCAGCCGTCGCTCTTTTTGTCTTTATCATCGCAATGGCGCCACATTTTAACAGCGCCAACTTATTTAACATTGCACCAACTGAAAATATCGGTGCAAGTAGCTTCCTACCGATGGGTTATATCGGCATTTGGGCGGCCGTACCCTATGCCATTTGCTTCTTTTTAGCGGTAGAAGGTGTACCACTAGCAGCAGAAGAAGCCAAAGATCCATCCAAATCCTTACCACGTGGTTTGATCGGTTCGATGCTAATTTTGGCCGCTTTTGCCCTACTTATTCTGTTCTTAGGTGCTGGTGCTGCTGGCGCAGAACAACTTAAAGAATCAGGCGCACCCTTAGTTGATGCACTGGTAGCCGTCTATGGTCAAAACAGTTGGTTAGGCAGTTTTGTCAATTTTGTAGGTCTGGCAGGTTTAATTGCAAGTTTCTTCTCCATCATTTATGCCTATTCACGTCAAATTTTCGCCTTATCTCGTGCGGGGTATTTACCGACCTCGTTATCACTGACCAATAAAAACAAAGCGCCTTATTTAGCGATTATTATTCCCGGCATCATTGGTTTTTTATTGTCTCTAACAGGTGAAGGTGATCTGCTCATCCTGATGGCGGTATTTGGTGCGACCATTTCTTATGTCTTGATGATGCTTTCTCACATTAAACTGCGCATCAGCCGTCCAGAATTACATCGTCCTTATAAAACCCCAGGTGGGATTGCCACCTCATCAATTGCTTTGGTTTTAGCCAGTATTGCTGTGATTGCAGGTTTTGTGGTGGATCCTAAAGTTTGGTTTATGGCTGCCGCTATTTATGCGGTCTTTATTGCCTACTTTATTTTCCATAGTCGCCATCGACTCGTTCAAGGTACACCTGAAGAAGAGTTTGAAAGTATTCGTAAGGCCGAACAAGACTTATAGAAGGACCTATGACATGGCTTATAAAACGTTGATTGGACATCAGCACTATGTGTTTAATGATTTAAAAACTTTAATGGCAAAAGCAACCCCGCTGCGCTCAGGTGATCAACTTGCAGGTGTTGCAGCGGAAAATGCCACTGAACGTGTTGCCGCACAAATGGCATTGGCCGATGTCCCATTGAAGCAGTTTTTAACTGAAGTGTTGATCGACTATGAACAGGATGAAATAACCCGCCTGATTATCGATGAGCACCGTAGTGATTTATTTGCACCAATTTCACATTTTACCGTAGGAGACTTTCGTAACTGGCTACTCAGTGAAGATGCGACTACGCAGAAATTACAACAACTTGCACTCGGTTTAACCCCTGAAATGGTGGCTGCGGTGAGTAAGATTATGCGCAATCAAGACCTCATCTTGGTTGCGAGTAAATGTGAAGTCATCACCCAGTTTCGCAACACCATCGGTTTAAAAAATCATCTCTCGACCCGTTTACAACCCAATCATCCGACCGATGATCTCTTGGGGATATCGGCCAGTATTTTGGATGGCTTGATGTATGGCAATGGTGATGCCGTCATTGGGATTAATCCTGCAACCGATAACCTACAAAATTTATCGGAGCTGCTCAAACTACTCGATCATGTGATCCAAGAGCATCACATTCCAACCCAGTCTTGTGTACTGACGCATATCAGTTCGGGGATTCAACTGGCTGAGAAAAATGTGCCGATTGATTTGATGTTTCAATCGATTGCAGGCACACAGCGCGCCAATGAAGGTTTCGGTATTAATCTCGAATTACTACGTGAAGGCTATGAAGCAACACTGGCTCTCAAGCGTGGGACTGTGGGACAAAATGTGATGTATTTTGAAACAGGTCAAGGCAGTGCTTTATCTAGTAATGCACATCACGGCGTAGATCAACAAACCCTAGAAGTCCGTGCTTATGCTGTGGCTCGTAAATTCAACCCACTGTTGGTGAACACTGTGGTTGGGTTTATCGGCCCAGAGTATTTATACAATGGCAAACAAATTATTCGTGCAGGCTTGGAAGACCATTTTTGTGGAAAGCTCCTAGGCTTACCTATGGGCTGTGACATTTGCTATACCAACCATGCCGATGCCGACCAAAACGACATGGATGTGCTACTCACCCTTTTCGGTGCAGCAGGTTTGAACTTTATTATGGGCATTCCGGGTTCGGATGACGTCATGCTGAACTATCAAACCACGTCGTTTCATGATGCGCTGTATTTAAGGCAACTTTTGGGCTTAAAAGCCGCACCTGAGTTTGATCTGTGGTTGGCTGAACAAGGCATTTTTAAACAACAGCAGCAGCACATTCTCTGGCCGGAACATATTCCGCCACAATTTGAAAAACTTCTACATATATAAGGAGCAGCTTATGTCACTTGTTCCTCTAGAAAACTATCAATCTGAACAGCATCAGGATGTTTGGGAAAACTTAAAAAAATTTACCGATGCACGTATTGCCATTGGTCGCGCTGGTTGTAGCATCCCGACCCATGAACTGCTGAAATTTCAACTGGCGCATGCGGAAGCGCAAGATGCGGTACATCAAGCTTTAGATGTCGAACACTTAGTTGCGAGTTTTAATACACTAGGTTTAGATAGTCTAACGGTACACAGTCAAGCTGAAAATAAGCAAGAATACTTAAAACGTCCTGACTTAGGCCGCCTGTTAAGTCCAACTTCACAACATGGTTTAGAGGTTTTTAAAGCCAGTAACCCGCAAAACTATGATGTCTGTATTGTGATTGGTGATGGACTATCTGCACGGGCGATTGAAGAAAATGCAGTGCCTTTTATTCAGCACCTTATTCCGCAGTTGCAAGCGGAACACTGGAGCATTGCACCAATCGTTATTGCTACTGGAAGCCGAGTCGCTTTGGGTGATCCAGTTGCAGAGTGCCTACAGGCGACTATGCTCGTGATGCTGATTGGCGAAAGGCCCGGTCTGAGTTCACCTGATAGTATGGGCATTTACTATACATGGAAAGCAGCCTCAGGCACGTTGGATGCTAAACGGAACTGTATTTCAAATGTTCGACCTGCGGGCTTAAGCATTCTTGTTGCAGTACAACGACTAATATCTCTCATGCGTGGCTCTAAGAAACTCGGTTACTCAGGTGTAGACTTAAAAGATGAACATGAAATGGTCAGTCTAGACATGGAACATACGCCTAAACGTTTATTTTAATTTGGAGCAGATCAGCCGTGATTTTACGGCTGATCTTAAATAGCGTGTTCTGTTAACTTGGTTTTTTAGCTCGCTTTGTTTAACGCTTGTTCTACAAAATGTAGGCGATCTTGGCCCCAATACATTTTATCACCCACAAAGAATGTCGGTGCGCCGAAAATGCCACGTTGAATGGCTTGTTCTGTTTCAGTGATCAGTTTTTGTTTCACAACATCCGCCTGAACCATACTCATAATATCTTCTACAGAAAAACCACTTGGTTTTAGCACTTCTGCCAAGACAGTAGGTTCATTCAGATTTTGCGGTGTACCAAACATTGCATCGAATAACAGTTTCAAAACTTGCTCAAACTTTTCTAGATGCAACAATTGAATGCCTGTCAAAATCCTCATTAGGGTTAAAGTATTCATTGGAAAATGCGGATTCATTTGCATTGGAATATGGTAATACTCCGCCCAGCGCTGCATATCTAAGATTGAATAAACCCCTTTGACAGGAATCTCAATCGGACTACGATTGCCTGTTGCTTTAAACACCCCGCCCAATAAAATAGGCTTATACACAATCTGAATCTCTTGCCGCTCTGCCATTTGCAGTAAACGATAGTAGGCCAAATAGCTATATGGGCTGCCCAAATCAAAATAAAATTCTACGCTTTTCATGCTTTGTCCTTTTACCACGTTTCCATCCAAGGTCTTAAATCTAACTCATGCGTCCATGCATCGCGCGGTTGCTGCGACAAATGCCAATAATTTTCTGCAATATGCACGGGATTTAATATGCCATCGTGTTCTTTGCGCGCGTACATGTCAGGAAAAGTGTCTTTAATAAAGTCAGTATCAATTGCCCCGTCGACCACTACGTGTGCCACATGAATATTTTTCGGGCCAAGCTCACGTGCCATACTTTGCGCTAAGGCACGCAGTGCATGTTTCGCCCCAGCAAAAGCGGCAAAGTTTGCTGCACCTCTTATTCCTGCGGTTGCACCCGTGAAAATAATGCTGCCGTGTTCACGCACGACCATACGCTTTGCCACTTCACGCCCTGTCAAAAATGCACCGAAGCAAGCCATTTCCCAAATTTTAAAATACTTGCGTGCAGTTTCTTCTAAAATGCTACATGGCACATTCGCTCCAATGTTAAACACCAAAACATCGATTTCACCAATGTTGGTTTCAATTTCTTCCACTAAAGCGATGACTTGATCTTCTTTACGTGCATCAGAAGCAAAACCATATGCCAGGCCACCTTCGGCTTCTATTTCTGCAATTAAGGGTTGAAGCTTTTCGGCATTTCTTCGCGTCATGCAGGCGATGTATCCACCACGTGCAAAACGTTTCGCGATTTCGCCCCCTGTAGCATCTCCTGCGCCAATCACTAACGCTACTTTCTTTTTAGCATCAGTCTTTTGCAACTGCTGTTCTGGCTGTAGTTCATCCATAAATACACTCCCTTCATAAAATAACGATCGTTATCATAACGATCACTATGTTATAGTTTTCAGCATCAGTCAATTTTATTTTGATGAACTCCTATGCGCTATAAAACAGGCTATAAAGAAGAAAAACGTCAAGAGCTGCTTAAAATCAGTGCTCAACTGGCCAAGAAGCAAGGCTTTGCCAATACTGGCGTCGACGGTTTTATGAAAGCGGCTCAAATGACCAGCGGTGCTTTTTATTCGCATTTTTCATCAAAACATGAATTATTTGAAGCACTGATCCAGTCCGAGTTACAACACAGCTTTCAAGCATGGCAAGCCAATCCACATGACAACCTCGAAGAGTGGATTGACTTCGAACTTGAACGTTATTTAGCGCTGTCTCATGTGCAACGTCCAGATCAAGGCTGTGTTATTCCCTCTCTTGCAGCCGAGGTAGCACGTAGTAGTGAAACAACAAAACTGTGTTTTCAACAGGAAATGCTTCGTGGTCACGAACTCTTTACACATCATCTAGGCAATGAAACACAAGCTTGGGCTGTACTATGTCAACTGGTCGGTGCAATCGTCATGGCGCGCAGCATGGCAGATGAAGATCTACAACGGGAAATTTTAAGCTCAAGCAAATGGATGATTAAAAACATGCTACAGCTCAAGTAAAATCTTGGATTGAATTTATAGTTTTTTCTACATATTTTCTGATTTATTGCCTTCAACTTCTACGCATTTCCCTGTACATTTTTACACTCCTTTAACCCCTGTGAACGAGCCAACTATGACGACATTACCCGATACCATTTACGCGATTCAGCATCTTGCTTTTGAAGATTTGGGCGCATGGGAAGATGTGTTATATCAATTGGGTTATCGGGTACGATATTTCGAAGCCGGCAAAAATGACTTAGCTAAAGCGTTGAACTACACAGGTCTAACTGTGATCTTAGGTGGACCGATTGGGGTATATGAAACTGAAGATTACCCTTTTTTACAAAAAGAAATAGACTTACTAAAATTTCGTTTAGAAAAGAATTTACCCACTTTAGGTATTTGCTTAGGTGCACAGTTGATTGCACATGCACTCGGTGCAAAAGTATATGCAGGTCATAGCAAAGAAATTGGCTGGAGTCAGTTACAGCTCAATACCGTTGAACATAACCCATTACAAGCACTGGTAGGAACTGAAGTACTACATTGGCATGGCGACACCTTTGAACTCCCCGCTCAAGCTGAACTGTTGGCCAGCTCAGAAGTTTATCCCAACCAAGCTTTTCGTGTAGGCAAAAATATTCTAGGCTTACAGTTCCATCCTGAAGTCGCAGCGGATGGTTTAGAAAAATGGCTAATTGGGCATACTGCTGAACTTCGTCAAGCGAACATCAATATTCCAGCATTGCGTACAGACAACCAACGCTTTGCAGCTCAACTAGAACATATCTCTGGACAAGTTTTGGCAGCGTATTTTAAAGCACTGGTTTAATAATTCAGCCATACTCCGTTCGGCGGGTCTATTGCTCTAATTTTTAAGTTTACAGCAGACATAAAAAAGCACCTCTATGAAGGTGCTTTTTTGGAGGTATCGCTTATTTCGCAGCAGTTTTAGGCTGTGGAACTGATGCTTCAGTGGTGATATTCACAGTAATTTTATCACCCACGTTAGGCACGTATGCGCCTACACCAAAAGCAGAACGGTCAAATGAAGTGGTTGCATTGAAACCAATTGACTGTGCCTTGGTCATTGGGTGCTCACCTTGTTTATTCAACACTGCATCTAAAACGACAGGCTTTGTCACATTTTTAATGGTTAAATCACCTGTGATTTTGTATTTATTCGCGCCTACAGCCTGTACTTTTGTACTTTTAAAAGTGATGGTTGGATATTTTGCTGCATCAAAGAAATCAGCCGCTTGTAAGTGTTCATCTAAAGCTTTTACGTTGGTGTTTAAGCTAGATAAAGGAATCGTTACATTCACCGATGAGTTTGCAGGTTTTGCATTATCGACATTAATCACACCCTGAATGTCGCTGAAGTTTGCAGATGGCGTTGAAAAACCAAAGTGGCTCCATGTGAAAACTGTTGCTGTATGTGTAGGGTCAATTTGATATGCCACAGGTTTCGCCATAGCAAATGTAGTCGCAGTTGCAACAGCCAAACCGATTGTTAAAGCTTTAAAGTTCATGTTTTTATCTCACATTGGAATACTGCTTAGTCTATAGAGTTCTACAACGAATACATCTATAAAGATAAAACGATATGTTGCAACTTTAGAACGATATAATTGTTTTTAAATGTAGCAACTTAGCTACGCCCGATATTGAATGAAACCAATCTTTTTCGCGACTTTATTCTAGATTTGCTGTGAGACTAAATTATCCTGATGGGTGAGCCAATAAACCCGATCACATGCTCGCTTTTCGGTGCGCATTTTGACGTGTTCGATTAAAGCTCTTGCAACCCCTAGCCAATGATAGTCCTCATGGGTAAACACATCGGCGGTGTTTCAAAAAGTATGCTGAAAAAAACAATATGGCTTTTGATAAAATAGAGGTATGAAAATAACGCTACAAATCAAATGTCCTACCTG
>NZ_LSOD01000019.1:22158-52795 GCF_001592855.1 Acinetobacter sp. BMW17 | reverse complement strand
AAAGAGAAATGGCATCAAAGTAGATGGGAAACAAAACCATCAGTGCAAAGATTGCAAACGTCAGTTTATTGGTGATCATGCATTAAGCTATCAAGGGTGTAACTCAGGTATTACCGGCAAGATATTACATTTAATGGTCAGAGGAAGCGGTGTAAGAGATATTGCTGAAGTCGAGCGTATCAGCATTGGCAAGGTATTACGAACCTTAAGTGAATCGATCTATCAGATTCAGCCTAAACAAAGCCACTACGAATGTCTTGAAGTCGATGAACTTTGGACTTTTGTAGGGAATAAGCAAAATAAACAATGGCTTATTTATGCCTACCATCGAGAATCTGGAGAAATTATTGCTTATGTTTGGGGTAAGCGGGATTTAGCAACGGTTCAACGTCTTAAAGCTAGACTTAAAAAGCTTGGGGTTCAATATGCTCGAATTGCGAGTGATCACTGGGATAGTTTTATCACAGCATTTCAATGTTGCAAGCAAGTGATCGGTAAGTTTTTTACCGTCGGTATTGAAGGTAACAATTGTAGAATTCGTCATCGAATTAGGCGTGGATTTAGGAGAAGTTGCAACTTTTCTAAAAAGCTCGAAAATCATTTTAAAGCCTTTGATTTGACTTTCTTTTACCTTAATAACGGATTCGTTTAACGCCAGCATACTTTTTGAAACACCACCAACACATCTTGTAAGTATGCGTACTATCATGCTCTATCACATGCACAATGCCTACAAGCCGACCTGCTATATAAGTGCGGCAAACCATACATATATTCACGCTTAGAATCAGTCAGTTTATGCCACGTGTTTTCAGATATCTGCTCCAATAAATCAACCTGATAAAATGCCTGATAAGCTTGCCATAGTGTAACCCAGATCGACTGATCGATTTCTGTCAGTGGCACAATTTGAATATTTCGTACTTCCATTTGGCTCTCAAAGTACTATTTATTTTTGTAAGGCTTATATTTAAACTAAAATCACCACAAAGAAAAAGCCTTATTGAATCGCTTCAATAAGGCTTCTTTTAGACGTGACAACCATCATAGTTTTTCAATCAGAATCCGATCAATTAACTTCATACCTGTCTGCTTTTCATGGTTTTTACGACGGATCTTAATTTGCTTATCTTCTGCTAAATCTTGCAATAACAGTTCAACAGCAACCATCGCCTCCAAAGGTAGATCTGGTCCAATCCACTTCTGTTCGCCCGCATCCATCAATACAACTTCATCATGAATTTGATCGTACAAGCTCATATCATCACCTAAAATTTATGCAGTTACTTTAGCAGCAGCTTGCATATTATATACACCATTCAAAATAAAAGACGCCCCTAAACTGGAGCGTCCTTCAAACAGTTAATTTTTAAAAATTAAGCTGTCAATTCTTTTACCGCAGCAACAACTGCTTCAGTGGTAATACCGAAGTATTGGTATAAGTCTTTCGCAGGTGCAGATTCACCATAAGTCGTCATACCAATTACACGACCGTCTAAACCTACAAACTTCCACCAGTAGTCTACATGTGCTGCTTCAACAGCAACACGCGCACGAATGTTTGATGGAAGAACCGCTTCACGGTACGCTGCATCTTGCTTCACAAATTCTTCAGCACATGGCATAGACACGACACGCACACCGTCAAGTTGTGCATGCGCTTCCATTGCTAAAGATACTTCAGAACCCGTGGCAATAATAATCGCTTTTAATTCGCCTTTTTCTTCAGCCAATACATAACCACCTTTCGCTACATTTGCAATTTGTGCATCTGTACGTGTTTGGAATGGTAAGTTTTGACGAGAGAAGATCAACGCAGTTGGGCCTTCTGAGCGTACAAGTGCAGACTTCCAAGACACAGCTGCTTCAACCGTGTCACATGGACGCCAAGTATTTAAGTTTGGTGTACCACGTAAAGACGCAATTTGCTCTACAGGTTGGTGCGTTGGACCATCTTCACCCAAACCAATTGAGTCATGTGTATATACATGGATTACACGTTGTTTCATCAACGCAGACATACGTACTGCATTACGCGCATATTCCATGAACATAAGGAATGTTGCAACATAAGGAATGAAACCACCGTGAAGCGCAACACCATTTGCAATGGCAGTCATACCAAACTCACGTACGCCATAGTGTACGTAGTTACCTGAAGGATTGTCCTGAACGCCTTGGCAACCTTTCCAAAGTGTTAAGTTAGAACCAGCCAAGTCCGCAGAACCGCCTAATAGTTCAGGCAATAATGGACCGAAAGCTTGCAATGTGTTTTGGCTTGCTTTACGCGTAGCAATGGTTTCAGCTTTTGCATTAGTGTCAGCAATAAACGCATCTGCTTGAGCAAGGAATTCAGCTGGCAATTCACCTGAAAGGCGACGTTTTAATTCAGCTGCTTCAGTTGGATATTTTGCTGCATATTGAGCAAATAATTCATTCCAGGCCACTTCAGAAGCCGCCCCTTTTGCTTTTGCATCCCATGCTGCATAAACGTCAGCAGGAATTTCAAATGGACCTTCAGTCCAGCCCAATGCTTCACGTGTTAATGCGATTTCGTCATTACCTAGCGGCGCACCGTGGCAGTCTTCTTTACCTTGCTTATTTGGTGAACCTAGACCAATAATCGTTTTACAGATGATGATTGTTGGTTTTTTCGTTTCAGCTTTTGCTTGCAAAGTTGCAGCACGTAATGCATCTGCATCATGACCATCAGCTTTAAGTACTTGCCAACCATAAGCCAAGAAGCGTTGCTCTGTATCGTCAGAGAACCAACCTTCTACTTCACCATCAATCGAAATACCGTTGTCGTCATAGTAAGCAATTAGTTTACCTAGACCTAAAGTACCTGCAAGTGAACATGCTTCGTGAGAAACACCTTCCATTAAACAGCCATCACCTAAGAAACAGTAAGTGAAATGGTCAACAACGCTCATCTCATCTTTGTTGAACTGCGCTGCTAGAGTTTTTTCAGCTAGAGCAAAACCAACTGCGTTTGCAATCCCCTGACCAAGCGGGCCAGTTGTCGTTTCAATACCTGGTGCATAACCTAATTCTGGGTGACCCGGCGTTTTAGAGTGCAGTTGACGGAATGCTTTTAAATCTTCAATTGATAAATCATAGCCCGTAAGGTGCAATAACGCATATTGCAACATAGAGCCATGACCATTTGATAGTACAAAACGGTCACGGTTCGCCCATTGAGGGTTAGTCGGGTTATGGTTGAAAAACTCACGCCATACCACATCAGCGATATCAGCCATCCCCATTGGCGCACCTGGATGTCCAGAGTTTGCTTTTTGCACAGCATCCATTGCCAATACACGAATTGCGTTTGCAATACGACGTTCGTTAAGCGGGGTTGTCATAGGTCAGAGTCCAAACAAATGATTTAAAGAGTAAGATGAATAGAATTCAAAGATAGCTGTATTGTCTTAAAAAAAGAGGAATGGGTAAAGCCTAATGGACAATATTTCGCTATTTATTCATCATCAATGTCTAATAAATGCGGGCATTGCCTAAAATCACAACAATTTCACTCAGAAATGCCTCTCTCGCTTTTCTCCGGGTCAAATTCTACACGATAGAATCATCAACTTTTAAAAACAAAGCTCGGCCACCCTATTCACTAATCAGAACAAACCGTTATCCTTGAGTATCAAACACATCACAAGATACATTTGTATTTTTTACATACAATTAAACATTCATGGTGAATTTTATTCACTTTTTTAAATTATTCATGAATTAGTACAAATTATAGATTTTTTTATGATGCATATTTTGAGCATTTTTTATTTACCAACTTAACACCCAAGCCAAAAAAAACCAAACAAACTATTGTTTTACAATTAGATATAACCAAAGCACAAAATCTCATGATACGCACCCATAAACTTTGAATCAGAACCGTTACTTTGTCATTTCGAACTAAAAATAAACGCTATATCAATTTTTTAGATGCTTATATCAGATAAAAAGTCGTTGAATTGAAATAAATTCAGTCATTTTGGTCGTGTAGAACTGGCTCAAACGGCTAAGTCGATGTACCATATTGCGTCTTTTAAATTAACTGTGATAGGACTTATGCGCGAGTACGCTGTATTTACCTCGGAATCTGTAAGCGAAGGCCATCCAGATAAAATGGCTGACCAAATCAGTGATGCTATCTTGGATGCGATCTTAAAAGAAGACCCATATGCGCGGGTTGCTTGTGAAACGCTTGTAAAAACGGGTGCGGTAGTACTTGCAGGTGAAATCACAACAACTGCAAATGTTGACTTCGAAGCGATTGTTCGTCAAACCGTAAATGGCATTGGTTACCACCATTCTGACCTTGGTTTTGATGGTTCAACATGTGCCGTGATCAATATGATTGGTAAACAGTCACCAGAGATTGCTCAAGGTGTTGACCGTCAAAAGCCTGAAGATCAAGGTGCAGGTGATCAAGGTTTAATGTTTGGTTATGCAAGCCGTGAAACTGACGTGCTTATGCCTGCTCCAATTTCATATGCACACCGTTTAATGGAAAAGCAAGCTGAGCTACGTCGCAGTGGCGCTTTACCATGGTTACGTCCAGATGCAAAAAGCCAAGTAACTTTTGCTTATGAAAATGGTATGCCTGTTCGTTTAGACGCAGTCGTATTATCTACTCAGCACGATCCTGAAATTTCTCAAAGCAACTTAAAAGAAGCTGTGATTGAAGAAATCGTGAAAAAAGTGATCCCTGCTGAAATGTTCCATGCAGACACCAAATTCCACATCAACCCAACAGGGATGTTTGTGATTGGTGGTCCAGTGGGCGACTGTGGTTTAACAGGTCGTAAAATCATCGTAGACACCTACGGTGGCATGGCACGTCACGGTGGTGGTGCTTTCTCTGGTAAAGATCCATCTAAGGTTGACCGTTCTGCTGCTTACGCGGGTCGTTATGTTGCGAAAAACATCGTAGCTGCAGGCCTTGCAGACAAATGTGAAATTCAAGTGTCTTATGCCATTGGTGTGGCTGAGCCAACGTCTATTTCGATCAATACCTTCAATACAGCAAAAGTATCTGAAGAGTTGATCATTGCGTTAGTCCGTGAACACTTCGACTTACGTCCATACGGGATCACTCGTATGCTTGACCTCATTCAACCGATGTATAAGCAAACTGCTGCTTATGGTCACTTCGGTCGTGAAGGTTCAGATACAGCATTTACGTGGGAAAAAACAGACAAAGTGGAAGCACTTAAAGCTTCAGCTGGTCTATAAGTTTGATCCTAAAAGAAACCCGCTTAATGCGGGTTTTTTTATTTGAACTGACGGAAAAATATTGCATCAGTTCAGTCGTGAAGTCATTGAACTCCACTACTTAGGCTTGTTTTCATGATTCAACACATCAAACAATGATGTTACCGCAGCGGGTTCACTGTTTCGGTCGGCCAAATAGACTTGTACAGATTTAACGATAATCGCTGCTGCAAGACATGCAACAATACAGAAAATCCAAAATCCAAAAGGACTTCGAATATTATGTGATCCACAGTTTGGACAGTCTTTATCTGTTGACGCGACAACTGTTTCACAACATGCGCAGTGGTATTGATAGAGCATGGCTTTACCCCCTTGTTTTTGTCCTTTCTTGTTTTTATTGTCCATCACCCTGCCTCACAGAATGTTAGATTCATTTATCTTATGTGAGTATTTGTTGAGACTCAAGCGCAATTCACCTGAAGTGATGTCAGCAACGGCTTACACTAAAAGATTAATCAATTGATTTAACGCATATTCCTCTTTATAACACCGAATCATGACAATTTCATTTTGTAACATAATAGTTTTTGACGTATTCCAAAGTATTGGCTGAAAACCCTTTAGTTTTCTCGCGATTGTTTATTAAAATAAGATGCAACGATGAGGAAGAAAGAATGGTTCAGTTGATTAAAAAAGGCGGTTTACGCGAACGTGCCAACCGCAGTCGTAGCTATAAGGGCTCAGAAAATACCGAAGCGACATTGCAGCCCAACCGTTATGCGCAAAGTAAAAAAGACGAAGTGTCTAGCTTGGAACAGGCTCAATCATCTCAAGAGCTTAAAAATGACTTAGATGTAGATTGCGAGAGCATCGTACCAAAGCCATAAAGCAAAAATCAGGAACAACCCGCCAGAAAAAATGTCGATATAACTCCCTGAACGTTGGTATGCCGCCTTAATTTTAGGTAATGACAAAAGCAGCATTAGCAGTGCAAAAGTCATAAAAGTTTGAATGGGAATAATGACCGCAAGTTGCATTTTTAAATAGGGACTTGCGCTAGAACTTAAGGCTAGTGAAAACACACTACTGAAATAAATTAGCGTTTTCGGGTTAGACAGGTTCGTCAGCAAACCTGACATGAAATAATGGTTGGCCTTGAGTGTAGGTAGTTTCTGACCATCATCTAGCAAGACTTCTTGCTGCATTGTATTGAGGCCAGCTTTCAACATCAGCCACCCCATACGTGCAAGGAACACCCCACCAATCACCATCAATACCTGTTGAATCCATGGCATTTTTTCGATGAGTACGGTAAAACCTAACAAGGTTAAAACCACCCAAACGACGATGCCAACAGAAATACCTAAAATAGTTTTTAAAGTGTTTTTTTGTGTGGTCGAAGCTGAACTTTTGGCAATCAGCAAAACATCAGGACCGGGACTTAGCTGCGCAACAAAATGCAATGCGCAAATCGTGAAAAGCAATGACATAAAAAAGTGGCATAAATTTTAAAAAATAATTATATCGTTTGTTATATTTATTTTAAATCATAAGCACTTAAAACATTTTCATAAAGATAAAAAAAGCCGAATTAGAACTCGGCTTTAAAATTAGGTATGAAATTATTTATTCACATCTTTCATTTCAATTTTTTTCGTATCTGGCGTGACTTCTCGTGCTTCGCCATCAATAATACTCGAGTCACGATAAGCTGAACTGCCCTGCTGTTGCTGCATTTCTTGCATCTGACGCATGATATCTGCAAATGGGTTTTGACCTTGAGCACCACCGCCCATGCCATTCATATCCCCCATCATGCCACCCATCATTTTTTCCATCATCGCTTGCTGACGTTTCATCATCACGTTCATCAGCGCGCCCGTCATGGCTTTTTGTACTGCTGGAATAAGCAATAACACGGCAACCACATCTGTCACCAAGCCAGGAATCAATAAAAGAAAACCCGCAATGATTTTTGGCAGATTGTTTGTTAATGCAGGATCTGCACCCATCTGGCCCGCTTGCATTTGCTGCATTTGTGGCATTAAACCTGCTGAATACTTACGAATCAGGCTCATACCAATAAAGAAAGCGGCAATAAACCAGAAGAACACGTACCACATGCTACCAACGAGGTCACCCACGCCAATCCATACGAAGACTTCGAGAATGACACCAGCTAATATAAAAAGAAATAATTTCATGAAAATTAATCTAATCTCAACAAAATGAATAAGGTGCAAGAATCAAGTGCTCAATCTACATCAAGCTTTTTTGATACGCTTATGTAACAATATGGGCATATTATTTTTTTTAAAGGGCAAGCATGTCATTAATTATTGGTATTGACCCTGGTTCTCGCCTCACAGGCTACGGTATTATTCAAAAAGAAGGTCAAAAACTAATTTTTGTCGATGCTGGCACCATTCGTACCGAAGCTGCTGATATGCCTGAACGGCTAAAACGTATTTTTGCAGGGATTGATCGTATTGTAAAATTTCATGGCCCAACCGAAGCCGCAGTTGAGCAAGTATTTATGGCACAAAACCCTGACTCCGCACTGAAGCTGGGGCAAGCCCGCGGGGCTGCTATTGCTGCACTGGTCAACCTTGACTTACAAGTTGCAGAATACACCGCGCGTCAGATTAAACAGTCGGTGGTCGGTTATGGTGCTGCGGACAAAGAACAAGTACAAATGATGGTGATGAGACTCCTAAACCTGAGCATCAAACCACAGCAAGATGCAGCCGATGCTCTTGCTGCTGCCATCTGTCATGCGCATGCTTCAGGCAGTATGACCAAGCTTGCTGTACTCAATGCTTTAGGTGGTATGGCTCGCGGACGCAGCCGTAGTAGCTCTCGTCGACGCTAAACGTTAAGTGATATAGTCTTTAAAGTCTTTACGCATTTCACGTACCGATGGTGCTTTGGGATAGGTCGCTATCAGCATTCTTCCTGAAATACGTAAATTTTTCTTTTGAGCAGGATCGATACGTATAAAGACCAATTCTTCCGGCTCATTGCGATGGTTGATCTCACAAATCATAATGGTGTAGTTTTTTTCGATCACTTTATAACGACTAAATGCCTGCTGTACGATTTGCTTAAAATTTTTCTGTCCACCTGATGGTGCAAGTTGGGTGTAAATCACCAGCAATATGCATGCACCAACCACCAAGGCCACCAGTAAGTATTTATCCATTCTTCCTCCCCACTTTTACCATTATTCGAAGTCTTTAAATTTTAGGCTTGATTGCGTTATATCGCGTTTTCTTACTACTCAATAATTCTTATGCTACTTCAATATTCTTACTTGGAAGCATTTACTTGATTCTCTTCTATCTGCAATGAATCAATAAATTTTAATGAATCCCTTTGAATATTTTTCCAGTGTGGAAGTAATTCAGCATGAAAATAAACATTTAAATAACTTGTATTAAACCCATAATTTGGAACATGACTACTTAACTTACAATCACTTCCGCCAGTATTAAAATAAAGACATTTAATTACTAAACTGACTCCTTTCCCCTTTTTCTCTTGCCAAAAAACCTTTTTTGTGACATTTCCTACTCTGTCAAAACTTATTTCATAAAGACCTAGATCCGGATTAAATACTTTATTTTTATTAATCTCTTCATCGTTAATTTCCATGTCAGCACCATCTGGACTTAAATACAGTTTCAGAACTGGATCAGAGTCAAAAAAATCTTTGTCTTCTTGCCTACCAGTCCAAATTGTGCGTTGATGAAGAGAAAATGTGATGTCATTTAGCTTATTTGAAGAAAGTTGAAATATATTTTTAGAAGGTAGCATCTCAGGCCATTTCACATTAAATGAGGCACTTTGGATTTGATCATCACATCCTTTTGTGTCATGAACTTGTTTGTGACCTTTGCCCCAATAATTTACATCCTGATATTCAACTCTTGCAAAAAATAAATATCGTCGATCTATACGCATTTTCTGATCGCCAAAACTTCCACACTCATATGGTTTTTCTTTTAAGCTCGGTACATCACTTGGTTCTAATACATTAACAATAACACTCAAAATAACGATAATGATTGGTGACAATAGTATAAAGATCAAAAAATGTTTTAGCTGAATAGGCTTTCGAAGAAAATTTAAAATCATAAGTCATCTTATTTAATTATTCATTTTTTTCATGTACTCCTAAAATTAACACAAAGTATTTGAGATATAGTATTTTTTTATTCAAAATACCCATCATATAAAAAGCCCATCATATGAGATGGGCTTTTTTTACAACTAGATTAATCTATACTTTTCAAGCTTATTTTTTCTTTTTAAAGTTTAGATATTCTTGATAAGACTCTTCCGCAAAACGTCGCAATGAATCACCAATGGCTGCATATTGGAATTCATTCAGATTCGCCAAAGACGCTCGTGCAGAAGGATGTTGTACACCAAAACCAGACCCAGGAAGTAAAACCACTCCCGTTTCATCCGCTACACGGAAAAGCAACTCGGTTGGATTTTTATTTTTCATAACCCAATCTGCAAACTCATCACCATACAGCGTCCGCGAAGTATTTTCCAAATTCACCAGCGTATAGTAATCGACAGCATTTGGATCTTGAGGAACATCAACACCCAGTTGCCGATACAGCGCTGCATCACGCTCACGAACCACAGATTTAACCGCTTTTTTATAGCTTTGACGTGAATCCATTAAGTTAAATAGCGCAAATAAAACCATTTGAACTTGTTGTGGTGTCGACAGTCCAGCGGTGTGATTTAGAGCGACATTACGACTATCTGCCACGAGACGATCAATAAACTTAATACTTGATGGATCAGTCGTTAGCGATGAATAACGCTCTTCTAGTTCTTTTTTATCTTTTTTAGAGAGTTCAGTGAGCTTCTTATCCAAAATATTATTGTTGGTCGTGGCGATGACACCTAGACGCCAGCCTGTCGCACCAAAGTATTTTGAGAACGAATAAACCAAAATGGTGTTGTCTGGACAAATGGCGAATAGTGATTTGAAATTATCGGCAAATGTTCCATAAACATCATCGGTCAAAATAATCAGATCAGGACGTTTTTTAACAATATCAGCCAAAATCGCCAAGCCTTCATCACTCATTTTGACCGAAGGTAGATTACTTGGATTCACCAAGAAGAAAGCTTTAATTGATGGATCTTCTAATTTACGGAGTTCTGACTCTGGGTATTGCCATCCCTGATTTGGATCCGCCTCAATCAATACTTCTTCCAACTGATAATCATTGAGTTTTGGAATTTCTAAATAAGGGGTAAAAATCGGGGTGCCGATGGCAATTCGATCACCCTTAGCAATAATTTTATTCTCTTTAAGCGAGTTAAAGATATATGCCATGGCTGCTGTTCCGCCCTCTACGGCAAACAGATCTAAGCCATCTTTTGGCATACCCTGCACGCCCATTTCGCGTAACACATACTCTTTAATGATGGTTTCACTCAAGCGCAACATGCGATCTGGAACAGGATAATTACAGCCCAAAATACCTTCAACCATTTCCAGTAAAAATGCATCTGGGTCTAAGCCCAACTGGTCTCTGACATAAGAAATCGCTTTTCCTAAAAACACTACGCCTGGCTTATCACGATTTTCGAGTACAAAGTTATCAAAGCGAGATTGCAAACCGACAGGTCGTGGAAAACCACCGAGCCCTTCTGGCATATAAGAAAATGAAAACTCAGATTCGGTTGCAGAAAATAAACCAAGTTGGAAAAAAGCTCTACGAGGAACAGTTGCAAGGAAGTTTGGGTTTCCTCGACCTGCGTTCAGCATCATACGGTCAGTTCGACTTTCTGCAAGTGCAATCAGTTTATCTTTTAATTCAAATGGGCTTAGTTTTGCGTATTTTGAGTAATCAACGTTCCCCATGGGAAGTCTCCTTTAATTATAGTGAAGCTAAAGATTTATTGTTAAACATCAATTTTTAAGCTAAACCCACAATCAGTGGACCGAGCAAGGTTAAAAAAACATTGGCCAATGCATAGGTAATTGCAAAGGGAACCGTAGGAATTGAATTGCCGGCTTTATCGAGCACGCCACCAAATGCAGGGTTTGCACTTCGTGAACCAGTTAAAGCACCAGCCATCACTGCGACATTGTCATAACGCAGGACATAACGCGCGAAAAGCATCGAGAGAATCAGTGGCACAACCGTGACCACTACACCAATCATAAATAGTGATAAACCACTGTCTTTAATGGTTTGAATGGCTTGTAACCCTGACTGTAAACCAACCGCAGCCACAAAACCTGCAAGACCTAAATCTTTAAGTAACTGCGAAGCTGCTAAAGGCATATTGCCATGAACTTGATTTCGGCTACGTAGCCAACCAAACAATAGACCTGATAAAAGTGCACCTCCGCCAGCACCAAGCGTCAGCGGAACATCACCGATACGCACAACAAATAAGCCAATCAGTAAGCCCACCACCAAACCAGCACCATGGAAGATCCAGTCTGTTTTTAAGCTTTCTGGTAAGGCCTTACCTGCTTCTTTGACTAAACGCTCAAGATCACTTTTGTTTCCGTATACGGTCACCACATCGCCTTGACGCAGGATGGTTTCATCACTTAAGAGTTGTGTTTCGTCCTGACGTTTAATGCCCAGCACATAAATGCCATGTTTAAGATAATCAGGCGTATTGGCTTTGACATCACCTAGTGTTCGATTGATGTATTTAGAGTTTCTTAAAATGACATCCGTCGTATCCATGACCATTTCCATGCCCTGAGAAGATTGGAGTTCGGAGCCAATATTCTCTGCAATAGAAACGACACTTGCTCTGCGACCAACGATGAGAACCACATCATCCGTTTGCAAAGTAATTTCAGGGGATACATCGATAAATTGATCTTTACGTTTAAGCCGCTCAATGGTAATACCTGACTTTTGGGCTTCTAATTCTGCAATCGTTTGACCAGCCGCTTGTTGAACTTTATAAATCCGTCCCACAATTTCGGGCATCGCCAGTTCCTGACCCGGTGCAAGTTCAAAAGCACCTTTTAAACGCTCAGACTGTGCTTTAAGTGCGTCATCATGAATTTCTCGCCCCATAAATTTCGGCAAGATATTCACACAAATAATAATCGCACCTAGAGAGCCAAAAATATAAGTCACAGCATAACCAATTGCGACATTGGCTTGCAGTCGTTGAATCTCTGCCATTGGCAAATCTAAGCGCGAGATAGCATCACCTGCCGTACCAATAATTGCAGATTGTGTCATCCCGCCTGCAGCCAAACCTTTGTCTAGATCAAATATTTTTGCCATAGCGAGGACGGTGATAAGCCCGCAAATGGCCATAAAGGCAGCCAGTAGAATTTCTTTAATCGACTGAGGTCCGAGAGATTTGAAAAATTGCGGACCACTTTCAAATCCAACTGCATAAATAAATAATGCAAATAGAATGGCTTTCACACCATTGTCAACAGGTACACCAATCAGACTTAGAATCACTGCAACCAATAATGATCCAGCGACACCACCAAATTGGAACTTACCAAATTGAAATTGACCAATCCAAAAAACCTATTGCCAATGACAAAAACAATAGAATTTCGGGACTATGTTTTAATTCACCTTGTAGCCACTCAATCATATTATGGACTCACTTTATTATTAGATTTATCATTAAAACTAAAGTTTATTTTTCCATTTGATAAAATACTCCTCAGAATATATAAATGCAAATATATTATTTTATCTATAAATGATGACAATTAATTATTTCAAAATCATTTAAAAATATATGGGTTTTTTATTCTTATATAAACAAAGCAAAAGCGTCGGAATTAATATTTCATATTGTAACTAAAAGCATTTATTCTTATTTAACATAATTTATTTAATCTTTATTTTCTTTTCCACATTAATATAAACAACTGATTTAACTATTTTTATAAATCCTGTTTTTAATAGAATCGATTCTTTCAAGTTGTGACCCAAGTCACAATTATAAACTTAACATATCTCAGCTTTATTTAAATGTATTGATAAGTTTGATGAACTATAAATTCAGTAGCTACCAACAATAAGTAGTACTTAATTTTCATATTGAATTCCACAGTTAAAATGCTATAAAAAAGCCCATCAAATGAGATGGGCTTTTTTAGCAAGGACAAATACTTACTTCATACTTGCAAAAACTTCTTTCGCTGCTTGCAGCGTAAATTCAATATCTTCATCAGAATGGGCAGCTGAAATAAAGCCAGCTTCAAATGCAGATGGTGCAAGGTTCACACCACGGTCTAACATGCCATGGAAGAACTTACGGAATGCATCGATATCACACTTTAACATCGAGTCGAAGCTAGTAATGTCTTCTTGATCGGTAAAGTACAAACCAAACATACCGCCTACTTGTTGCGTTTTAAAAGCAATACCCGCTTCATCAGCCGCGGCTTGTAAACCCACAAGCAGTTTTTCTAGCTGCGCTGTCAATCTGTCATAAAAACCATCTTGGCGCAGGTGTTTAAACATCTCAATCCCTGCACGCATTGCAAGTGGATTCCCCGACAGTGTTCCAGCTTGGTAAACTTTACCCAGTGGAGCAATACACTCCATCACTTCTCGTTTCCCACCAAAAGCACCCACGGGTAAGCCTGCACCAATAATTTTACCCAAGGTGGTTAAATCAGGAGTCACGCCATAGTGAGCTTGCGCACCACCCAATCCAACACGGAAACCAGTCATCACTTCATCAATGATAAAAACAGAACCATGTTCATCACATACATCACGAATCGCTTGTAAGAAGCCTTCGATTGGTTTCACAAGATTCATGTTCCCTGCCACAGGCTCCACAATCACCCCTGCAATCTCTGAACCAAACTTAGCAAAGCACTCTTTTAAAGTAGCAATATCGTTATATGGAAGAGTAAGTGTGTGTTTGGCAAAATCGGCAGGAACACCGGCTGAAGTCGCTTCACCTTCGCCGCTGGTTAGCAAGCCAGAGCCTGCTTTTACTAGCAGTGAATCTGAGTGACCGTGGTAACAGCCTTCAAATTTTACAATCTTGTCACGACCTGTATAACCACGTGCAAGACGAATGGCTGTCATGGTTGCTTCAGTACCTGAGTTGGTCATACGAACCAGCTCAATTGACGGCATAATTTCGCAAATAATGTCAGCTAAAGTTGTTTCATGTACGGTAGGTGCACCGAAACTTAAACCATCCACTGCAGCATTTTGAACTGCTTTAATAATTTCAGGATGAGCATGACCTAAAATCATTGGTCCCCATGAGCCCACATAGTCTACATAGCGCTTACCATCCACATCGTACAAGTATGCACCTTGCGCCTTTTCAATAAAGACAGGCGTTCCGCCTACGCTATTAAATGCACGTACAGGTGAGTTCACACCACCCGGAATATGTTTGCTTGCTTGTTTAAACAATTGTTCTTGCTTTGGAGATAAGCTCATGAAGTTACTCAACTCAAAAAATAAAAAAACATCTAAAAACGCTTAAGCTTTAGATGCAAATAAATCAGCCCACTGTTCTATACGATCAGGAATCGCAGACATTGATAGCCCTAATATATCACTAATCACTGCGCAAAGGTCGGCACCAGCATCGATCACTTCACCTGAATTTTCAACTGTTAAGCCACCAATCGCACAAATCGGCACATTCAATTTGGCTTTGGCTTCTTTTAAAGTCTGCAAGCCAATATTGCCAGCTTCTGGCTTGGTCTCAGTTGCATAAATTGCACCAAAAGCGACGTATGTCGCACCTTCAGCAATCGCCTTTTCAGCCAGCTCAATCGAGTTCAAACATGTACGACCAATCACCGCATCTTTTGGCAGGCGTGCGACAGCTTCAGCAACTTCGCCATCTCCTTGCCCTAAATGCACACCAACGCCGTATTTGACTGCCATTTCTAAGTCGTCATTGATCACAAAAGGAACACGATACTCAGCGCACATCGCTTTCATATACTCAACTTCGTAAGCCTGTTCTTCTTTGGGTACTTTTTTACGGCGATACTGCAAAATGGCAACTTCACGTGTTGCCATTGCACCTTCTAATTTAGCCAAAAGTAGCTCTAAAGGATCATCATTTGTAATTAAATATAAACCGCGCATTTAACTCTACCTTTGGGTTATGTTGTTCTATTATAAAGCTAAAGGCGACTGATGCTTTAATGAGTTGGGACTGAAAATGCTTTGCTTTGTACAAAAATCCCGCGACTAAGCTCAGGCTATATAAAAATACCTATTTTCAGTGATAGTCGCCCCACCGCTTTCGCAGTTTAATGGATACAGAAAGCAACAAGAATAAAATAAAAATAACAACTTTATAACAAGAATAAGAGACACGTAGCGATCTGATACGGCTTTTTAGCTTTTTAAACCAGTGGTGTTTGAACAACATCATAAAAGCTAAAAAGCCGCATATTTTATTTAAAATCCACATAAAAAAAGCCTAGAGAAGGTCGCTCTAGGCTTGGAAAACTAAAAGCACTTTAAAGTTCAAAGCACTTATATATTATTTGATGAAAATATAATCAACGACCTCATTATTAGAACATTAACTCATACTTTGCAACTGTTAATTTCAAGCTTTTAATAAAACTTTCATGATGACGCCACAAAGTGCTTCACTAACTTGGTATTTTATCCAAAGCACGATCTTGTAAGCTTAAATTTCCACGTAAAACATCGGAAAACATGCGCCAGTCAGAAATAAAACTATACAAAGGTTGTTTAAAACTAGCTGGCTTATTTTTTTCAAAAACAAAATGACCTACCCACGCACAGGCATAGCCAGAGACTAAGCCGTATATAAAATAACGCGGCTTGCGTTTAAGTATGGCTTTAGAGAAAAAGTACAGTCCAATTGAACTGCCCGCGACGTGTAGCCGACGACTCATGATGTTGCGGTGCTCTGTTAGATAAAAACGATAAAACTGGTGATAGTCCTTAATCGGCAATTGAAAATTAGGTTCAGCGTCATGTTCCTGTTTTGGTTCAACCTGAGCATTCATCTGTCATCATCCTGATGTTTTTCTATCAACATAACTGAAAATATGCAATCTGCAAAGTGCAATCGCCTCTGGGCGCGTGTCTACTAAAAACAGAATTGTTTTTGATCAATCTCATGCTGCAACTTTGTTTTATTGTGTCGTCAAGTCTTACATACTGTCTCTTTTTCGCTACAATCCAGTGGTCATTGGTGTGCCTTTAGCGCACATAAAAACAAACTACAGATCATGCATCTAAATACATAAAGGCTTGGCACTGACCTAGCCCCTCAAATTAGGAATTTTTCATGGTTGAAATTGAATTAAAATTTCAGATTAGCGAAGCACGACGTCCCGCCCTTCTTAAAGCTTTAGATCCTAAAAAATCTGAAACGATTCAACTTCAAGCCAAGTATTTTGACACGCCTGATCGCCTCTTGGCCCAACACGGCGCAGCTTTGCGTCAGCGTCTTGAAGGTATTAGCTGGATTCAAACACTCAAAGCCGCAGGTAAAAGTCATTTACACCGTTTTGAACATAATCATAATTTGGGTGAGTTAGAGTCATCTCCTGAACTGGACTTAAGCATTTATGAAGCTATTCCAGAGGCTCAGCAAATTTTAACCCAAGCTTTAGGCTCAGATGCGGCTGCGTTAAAGCTAACCTTTGAAACGGACATTCAACGCACCTATCGCGTCATTCAGTTTGAAGACGCTGAAATTGAAGTCTGTTTGGATGTTGGTATGGTTCGTGCATCTGGTCGAGAACAGACCATCCATGAGGTAGAGTTTGAACTCAAATCAGGCTCTGTTCAGTCACTTTTGGCCTTTAGTTTTGAATGGGTGAAGAAGTATCAACTGTGGTTAGATGTCCGCAGCAAAGCCGAAATGGGTAATCTACTGGCACTTGAGCAAACCGTAAGTCCAGCACGTTTTGAAAAAGAGTTTGTCTTATCGAAAAAAGAAAGTGCGGCACATAACCTGAGTTTGTTGATTGGTCAGCAAATGCAGCATTTACTGCCGAATATTGCTGCAATTTCAGCAAGTGTTGCTGAGCAAAGCCATATTGATCAGGCACAAACCGCTTTAGAGCACTTACAATTGACCTTAGCTTTGTTTAAGGACTGGAATAGCAATATTTCTGATAAATGGGCGATGCAACTTGCCGCATTCAAACATCAGTTTGATCATTTACAACATTTGCAGCATATGCAAAGTACCCTAGGCGCTTTTCTTCAGAATCCAACCACTACAGAAAATCTTGCCAAAGACATTTTATATGCTCAAGAAAAGCTTGGAAATTTAGTTAAATCGACGCAGAACGTCCATCATTATCTTGAATTATTGACCTTTAGTTTAAGTTCACATGATCAGGTGCAAAAGCAGGATTTAAAAACCTATGCACACAATACCCTGCAAAACCAATATCGACAGCTACAAGAAAGCTTAAATGCTGCAGATATTAGCCACTTTGAAAGCTTAGATGTATTGGCGCAGAAAATTAAGGAATTGAAGTTTAGCTTTCCTATTTTAACATCAATTTATGATGTGAAAAATTTGCAGAAATACAGTAAAGCGTTGAATGATGCCCAACAAGCTGCACATGAATATCAAATCTTGGCGACTTCAGCTGCATATATTCAACAGACTGAACTTGAAGCCAGTGATTGGTTTGTTTTGGGTTGGCTCACGGCAAAGCTTGAAGTCTATGCCGATAAACTTTTAGAGGCGACAGAACAATTCTTAGTTAGCCGTAAATTCTTAAAATAACGCACTGTATACCAAAGCAGTCATGTTAAATACATGACTGCTATCGTCCCCCACAAAGCCTGACAAGCCGCAAAACTGCGATAGAAGATCGTGATTGGTATCTCCAAACCACTAATTTATCTGTGACAAAACGGCCTATTATCAAAACAATACAGGCTTTATATTCATTTTTATTCTTAAAAAGTAAGCCTATACATTCCTACTCAATGTAGGTTTATTATCACTTCGAAGTAACTACCTGTACTTATTAACTCTGCATACTTTTTAAACTCCGCCGCATTGTTTTAAAAGTGACATCTAGCACACTATTTCTGCTCTTTTAGCTTATACCTATTCAAATCTGGTCTTTTTTTGCTCAATTTAGCATATAGTAAAACGTAGGTTGTCATGAGTCAGGGCTATGCAAGAGATTGAATTTAAGTTTCAAGTTCCAGTTAAGAAGCGTAAGGCCTTCCAAAAAGCCTTTACACTGCTCAAGGCTGAGCCGATTCATTTAGCAGCCCAATACTTTGATACAGCGGATCAAACACTTGCTAAGCATTGCATCGCGATTCGACGTCGGCAGGAAAATGATGAATGGAAACAAACCTTCAAAGCAGTAGATACCGCAAAAGCATTGAGTCGCTTTGAACTTGAATTTGATATAGCGCCACCTGAGACGGCTATACTCGAGTTAGATAACTATGAAGCTTATCCTACTGTCTATAAAAAATTGAAATGCGCTTTGGGGCTTCCACTTCCAACCATTGAATTGCTCTTTGAAACCTACATCCAACGTTTACGCATTTTGCAGGATGTTGGAAATAGTACAGTTGAAATTGCACTTGATATTGGAAAAATTTTTAAAGAACAAAACAGTGTTGATATTTTCGAGATCGAATTTGAATTAAAACAAGGATCGATAGAAGATTTAATCGCATTTATACAACCTTGGGTTCAAAAATACCAACTGAGTCTAGACACACACAGTAAATCTGACTATGGCCTTCTAGCTGTTCGTCAGCAAAGTTCCTTTTCTGCGCAGTATCAAACACCTCTTGTACTGAACAGAAGCTCAAGCGAAGTTGAGGCTCTACAAAGCATAGTAGCCAATTGCTTACAGCACTTACTTCCCAATGCCAGTTCAATTGCTCGACAGCAGTACTCCACTGAGCATGTCCACCAAGCCCGCGTGGCAATCCGCCGCTTACGTACCGCACTGAAAAGTTTTGCTGCATGGTCGGACGCCATTCAACCACACTGGAAAGCGGAACTCACCACTATTTTTCAAGCCTTAGGTGGAACACGTGACACTGATGCCCTGAACGAAGACTTACTCCCTCAACTTATTGAGGCTGGTTATCCTTTAGACCATCTTGCTCCAAGTACAGAAGCCATCACTGATGTCTGTGCCCTGTTCCAACGAGCAGAAACGACGCAACTTTGGCTTGAATTGATTTTATTTACAGAGCAAGAACTAGATTCGCCTTCAAAAACCAAACTGAAAAAGCATGCACTCAAAGTGATACAGGCTTTACACCATAAAATATGCGCACATGCCGAGCACTTTAGCCAGCTTGAAGATGAGGAAAAACACCGTATTCGTAAACAAGTCAAACAACTGCGTTATAGCATTGAGTTTGTGGCGTCTTTACTCGATGCAAAAGCATTAAAAACCTATTTAAAAAAACTCAAAGCAGTTCAGGAAAGCCTAGGGCACTATAATGATTTGGTGGTTGCAGATGCCTTGTTTCAACAAGCCCCTGAACCAGAAGCCGCTTATAGTTTTGCCACAGGATGGATCGCCGCGGAAAAAAATAGAATGCTCAAATTGGTTGAACAACAGATGATGCAGTTTAGTCAAACCAAACCGTTGAAATAGTTTTTTAAATCAAAATATCCATCTGTAGCGAAAAGTTCTTCTATAGGTGAATTCCCTGTCTACACCTAAGTTAACGATACTTTCCGTACACTTTCCACGTATTGTTATCTGCTAAGGGGTCGTTATAGCTATCACTGCGCTGCTTACGTGGTTTGTCTCGTGCATCGACCAGTTCAAAGTGTGCTTCAGTACTTAACACGATACCATTTACATAAAATCGGGTACGGGTATATTCACTCTGTCCGTGTTGAAAGACGTAGGTTCTGAGATCAATAAACTCCCTATGCGCAACCAAGGCGGCATTATCATCGCTGTCCAACCAAGCGCGCATAGCGTGCACCTGTTCTGGTTCAAACTGCCCACATTTTTCGATTAGACTTGCAATACCACGAAAACTTTTAGACTCTTTGGCGCGGGTCTTATTAATCCGAATACGATCGACGTGAAAATAAAACAGCGGTAAGTTCAAATGACTGGGTAAATGAATTGCATCCAGTACCTCATCTTCCATAAAGGGTTGGAACAAGTCTTGCGCCCGCTCAATCAAACCCGTCCACTGGCGGTAGTAGTCCTCGACTTCCGCTTTCGTGCCGTAATAGATTGGTAAGCCTTCAACATTGGTTAAATTTTGTGGTGGCCAAATGTTTTGACGCAATAAGGCAATATCACTTTTTAAACTTTGTACCGCAATCGCGTCTTGCATGGATATTCTCTATTTTATTGCTTAGGCTATTTTTAGATTAAGGCAAAGGTTTAGTTTCTGCAAGGCTTTGCCTATAATGCAGTCTGAGTTATTTATGTATTTTAGGACAAGTTCATGGTTCAGAAGATTAAAGCAACAGATGTAACCGAAGAAGAAGCGTTGAATGCTGCTTTTTTTGAACGTGCAGATGAATTTATTAAGCAAGCCAACGATTTTTGTCGCACTGAAAAAGGTTCACAAGTGAAACCTGCTGAAATACGTGGCCAAGTGAGTGCTGCGATGTTGTTTGGTACAGCCCGTTTTAACACGTGGGTGGCAGCCAACAACTTTAAAGATGGCGATGAAATGCGTGATGCCAAAGAGCAAGTGATGTCTTATATTTTGCAACAGTTCCAAATGATGCTTGAAGACAACTATGACGAATACTGTGAACAGTTTGAGAACTACCTTCGTTTCCGTCATAACGAAGAATTTCATGCCAACAAGCATGACCACAAACACGATCACTGATCAATCCAAGCCTGCCTTGCGCAGGCTTTTTTTATTTCGTCGTATTTGAAACGAAATACAATGTTGCAGCATCTCAATTTACAGTAAGGTAATCGCTAAGGAATATGACTTAGGGAAGAACATGCAGCATTTGGACTTTGCACTCATCGATCCACACATCCATCAGTGGGACCCCTATAACACGCCACATGCAGCGGCTTTGGCAGTCAAATTATTGGGCAAGCATCCTAAGTTTTTGGACAAAATGGTTCGTTTGGTGAAACCTAAAGACCTGATTGAAACCATCGGTCTAACCCGTCATATTACACGTCCGTATTTGCCCCAAGACTATAAACGCGATACTGGCCCATACACAGTAGAGCAAGTGGTACATGTTGAAGCCAGTTGGCATCACAGCAAAGGTAAAGGTGTGGTTGAGGAAACTCAGTTTATCGAGTCTTTAGCTTTTGGGGCGGATACCGTCAAATTGGGTGGCATTGTCGCAACAGCTGACCCACGTGATCGTAACTTTAAAAAAATCCTAAAATTACACCATAAAGCTTCACCACACTTTCGTGGTATTCGTAAAATGGCGTCTTTTCATGAAGACAAAGCAATCCATTCGTGGACAGATGAGCCACAGTTATATCGTAATAAAAAATTTCTCAAAGGCTTCGAAGTGCTGTCCCAATATAACTTGAGTTTTGATGCTTGGGTTTATTCGACACAGCTTGAAGATGTGATTTATCTGGCCAAGCAGTTCCCTGAAACTTCCATTGTGCTGGATCATTTGGGTACACCCGCAGGTTTATTTGGTCCAATTGGTGCAAATACAGGGATGACACAAACGGCGCGGGAAAATATTTTCTTTCGTTGGAAAGACGACTTAGCTGAGCTTGCAAGCTGTCCAAACGTCTATACCAAAATGTCAGGACTCTTCATGCCTGTATTAGGACATCGTTTTCATAAAGAAGACCGACTGGCGTCCAAACAAGAAGCCTTTGACCTTGCACATCCCATGATTACACATGCCCTCGCCTGTTTTGGCACCTATCGGGTGATGTTTGCCTCTAACTTTCCGATGGATTCGGTCAGTACATCGTTGGTGAATATTATCGATGCCTTTAGCGATGTCGTCGCAGCCTATGACCCTGATGCTTTAAAACGCGTATTCCATCACAATGCCAAACAGTTTTATCGGCTTTAATTGAAAAAATAAGAAAACTAATTTCTATAAAACTATAACAAAAAGAACCCCTCAATTTTGAGGGGTTCTTTTAAATGAAAACTGAAATCTTTACTTTTTCAGCGCTGGTTGCGCTTTGCCATATTGGTCAGCCATCACTTCAACCAACTGATCCAGCTTAATATACTTCTGAATCACCGCATCAACATCGGCTTTACTAATTTTTGCTAATGCTAAATCACGCTGTTCGCGATCCAGTAAAGTACGATTACGCTTCATTTGAGGAATCAACATGCGATGGATATTGCGACTATCTTCAAGTGCAGTCACACGCTTTTTCAAAATATCAGCCTTGGCAGCTTCCACTTCCTGTTCAGTAACGCCTTTTGCCAGTAACTCATTCAACACTTTATACACCGCTTGAGACACTTGAGCCGATTTGCCTGCGCTATAGTTCGCATCAATCGTCAGCGCTCCTGACTCCGTCCAGTCATCCAGCGAAATACTACTACCAAAACCATAGACCAAGGCATTCTTTTCACGTAGCTCTTGTGCCAAACGAGAAGATAACTGTGACTCACCTAAAATGTGCTCGAGTACCTGTAAAGCAGGTGCATCTGGGTGGTATGTACCCACAGGGAACGTCATAATGCTCTGATAGCTACCAAACTCACGCTGCTCTGACAGTGCATGTACACGCTGCGCTTTATATGCAGTAAAGTCAGAAGTAATCCGCTGATAAGGCGCTGCCGAATTCCAGTTTGCAAAAGCCTGATTTAAAGTCTTTTTCATCTTTTTCGTATCAATCACGCCCGTTACCGAAATTTGTGCTTGATTCATCGCAAAGAACTGCTGATACAGCTGTTTCACCTGTCCTTGTGTTGCGGCCTGATACTGCTTCTTGACATATTCAGGCTCGAAGTGATGTCGAATATCCCCAATTGGATAAGTTTCAAGTAAACGAGCAATGGTTAAAGCTGCTACAGTTTCAGGTTCTGTATAGGGTCGGTCTAGACTTGCTAAGCTTTGTGACTTAATCAAATCAAACTGGCTTTGTTCAAAGGTTGGATTTTTAAGTACATCGATCACGAAGTTAAAAAATTCATCAAACTTTTCTTTCTTGGCCACGATTGAAATATTAATCCCATTGCCATTACTTGAGGCACTTGCTCCACCACCCGCATCAATCGAATGATCGGCAATATCTTGCAAACTATATTGAGTTGATGCTCTGAGCAATAAATAAGAAGTCAGATCTAACAACTCTGCTTTATTAAACAAACTTTCTGCAGTACCAAAATCAATCGAAATGGTGGCATAAGTCTTATCATCACGCGTGCTACTTGGGTACAGCGCATATTGCATGCCATTTTTTAACTTGCCACGCTGAATTTGTTTTTCAGCACTTTCTAAATATTGCTTTGAGCTTTTTACATATCCAGCCACTTCTGCCTTATACGCACTGATATCTTTCAATGGTTCTTCAGCAACGGCTTGTTGGTCTAAAGTTTTTGCTGGGGTCGCTGCTGCCGCTTGTTCAAGTGCTTTTTTCTGATCTTCTGGGGTCGGTAAAATAGTGCCTGAAATACGATGCTCAGGCACTAAAAAGTCATCTAAACGTTGGTTCACATCAGTAACGCTGAGCTGTTGTAATTGTTGCTGATCTTTAAAGTATTGTGTCCAATCACCATTGGCAGAAACCACATAGTCACTGAGCATGCCACCGACTGCCGTTGCACTGCTGAACATGCTTTCTTGGGCATTTTTAATCATGCTCTTCACACGGTTGAGCTCAACCTCATTGAAGCTTGGTGTTTTTTCTACACCAGTAACCAAAGCCGACTCGACTTTCTTTACATCATGGTTGGGGGCATAAACTGCGCCCATAAACACCATATTAAAATCTTGGTCTAACCATGTGGTCGACTGAACAGCTGTCGCCGTTCCCGTTTCTACAATGCTTTGGTACAAATGCCCACTGGGTTGCATGGTGTATAAATACGGTGACACCGCCAACGCGGTCTTAATGTTCTCGTTTTTACCATTCAGGTAGATATTATATTTGGCTAAGTTACTGCCCTTTTTCACCACAAACTGACGATCTTTAATCTTACTGGCATCTAAGACAGGCACTTTGACTTTCGCAGGCACAGCACGCGCTTTAATCGCACTAAACTTTTCATCTATCTGCTTCAGTACAGCAGCTTGGTCAAACTTGCCCGAAATGACAAACACCGCATTATTCGGTGCATACCAGTCACGATAAAACTTATTCAGCTCAGCCATTTTGATTGACTGTAACTCATTTAAATCACCAATCGGTAAACGCCCTAAATATTGATTACCATAAGCGGACTTCCACATCTGATCCATGAGCACTGAAAAAGGCTGATCCATACGGACTTCACGCTCGCGTTTTACAATCGCGATTTCAGATGGTACATATTTTTCTTGGAGCACCAAACCGTCCATACGCTCTGCTTCAAGATGAATTAGCTCATTAATTGCATTTTGTTCAGGACGAACCACATTAATATATTTGGTTGAATAATAGTCCGTGCTGGCATTATTCATTAAACCGTATTGATCTAAACGGCGTTGAAACTCATCCCCTGGAACATTTTTAGTCCCCTTGAACGCTAAGTGTTCCAATAGGTGCGCTAAACCGCCCTTACCTTTTGGGTCGTTCAATGAACCAGTCAAATAGACCATGTTCATATACACTTTATTTTCTTTATCGTTTGGCGCAAGAATAATACGTAAACCGTTATCTAATTTATATTCTTCAATTTTCTGTTCCGATTTTACCAATACGGGTTGTGCCCATACTGTGCCCCCAAAGCCAAGTAGCAATACCGACAAACTCAATGTTTTAAAACGCATTAACATTATTTTTCCAAATAATTCGACAAAATATGAATGATTCTCAACATCATAGAGGAAAGTGAAATTATTTTTATAGTAATTTGGTGAAAAATAGCATTTTAATCAATGCTTATTTTTCACCAGCAGTTTTAATTTAAGAGAATTACAACTTAAGCTAAGTAAAGTTCAGCTGTCATATATAACTTGGCATAGCCAGAAATTTGGATCCGCGTTTCAGACTGAATATCACAGTACAGTAATCCACCACGGCTCGATGCCTGATAGGCAATCAATGAGGTTTTACCCAACTTCTCCGCCCATAGTGGTGCAAGACCTGTATGCATGGAGCCTGTCACAGGGTCTTCATTGATGCCTTTATGCGGTGCGAAATAACGCGCGATATAGTCATAGTCTTGAGACGTTGAGGTCAGGGTAACATCCAAGTTTTCAGCAGTAATCGCAGTACTGACTTTATGCTTTTCTGCCAGTTGACGAATTTTATCTAAGTTCGGTTTGGCATCCTTAACGGCCTGCTCAGACTCACACACTAAAATATAAGCCTGTGGATTTAAATAGACTTCTTTAATTTCACAATCGACCAATTCATGAATTTCCGCAGGATAGTCTTCTAACTTTTGCGGTGCACGAATTGGAAAATTCATATGAATCTTGCCGTCAACATCTTGATCAATGATAAAAACACCCAAGTCTTTCACATGAAACTGGATACGTTTAGCATCGGTATAATCCCGAAACAGGACGAAACTACTGGCTAAAGTCGCGTGCCCACAAAAGTCCACTTCAACCTGAGGGGTAAACCAGCGAATTTCATAGTTTTCAGCATCAATGACTTTCACAAAAGCCGTTTCTGCCAAATTATTTTCCAAAGCAATATTCTGCATCAAATCTACTGCTAACCATTCATCACGTACAATCACAGCGGCAGGATTACCTTTGAATAATTCAGTTGTAAAGGCATCGACTTGATACATTTTCATCGTTTTTCTCCTAAATTGAAGCTTTATTTTGCAAAAAACTGCGCAAAAAAATAGATACAGTTTTTAGTCATTTATGGATACACGCCCAATAAAAAGAAGCCTAATCATTAAGATAGGCTTCTTTTCAGTTCATAAGCTATATATTTCTCAGCTTAGACTTCTTTTAAGTCCACATTATCTTGCTCAAAAATACGCTTATCGGTTTGACCTAAGACTTGGCTGGTCACAACACCTGCTGTCATAGAACCATTCACATTCAAAGCTGTACGCCCCATATCAATTAAAGGTTCAATTGAAATAAGCAGTGCAACCAAAGTCACAGGCAAGCCCAGCATCGGCAGGACAATCAGTGCTGCAAATGTTGCTCCACCACCTACACCTGCCACCCCAATCGAGCTCAAGGTCACGACACAAACCAAAGTCAAAATCCAAAGCGGATCGAGTGGATTAATGCCCACTGTCGGTGCAACCATAACAGCCAACATCGCAGGATACAGCCCTGCACAGCCGTTTTGCCCAATGGTCGTACCAAATGATGCTGAAAAGCTGGCAATTGACTCAGGTACGCCCAGACGTCGTGTTTGCGCTTCAATATTTAAAGGAATACTGGCAGCACTTGAACGGCTGGTAAATGCAAAGGTCAGCACAGGCCAAACCTTTTTAAAGAACTGAATTGGGTTCATACCTGTGAGCGCCAAAATCACGGCGTGCACGATAAACATAATCGCCAAGCCGATATAAGACGCAACCAAGAAGCCACCTAAGTTTAAGATGTCCGCCATTTTAGAGTTGGCCACAATATTGGTCATGAGTGCGAACACACCATAAGGAGTGAGCATCATAATTAGACGCACCAACTTCATGACCCACGCTTGCAAGATGTCAATTGCAGACAACAGCTTTTGTCCTTTATCAGCATCCGCTTTCATTAGGTTCAAACCTGCAATGCCTAAAAACACTGCAAAAATGACTACACTGATAATTGAGGTTGGATGTGCCCCTGTCAGCTCGGCAAAAGGATTGCTCGGAATAAATGACAGAAATAAATCAGGTACTTGCAAGTCAGCAACTTGCCCGACATAGTCAGTTTGAATCGTATTTAAACGTTCAGTTTCTTGTGTGCCTTGTACCAAACCTGCCGCGGTTAAGCCGAACAGATTGGTCACCACCACACCGACAAATGCAGCAATCGCGGTGGTAAATAACAAAGTCCCAATACTGATAAAACTAATTTTACCCAATGAACCCGCATCGTGCAGCTTAATCACAGCGCCTAAAATGGAAACAAATACCAAAGGCATCACCACCATTTGTAGTAGTTTGACATAGCCTTTACCGACCAAATTAAACCACTGTACCGACTCTTGCAGTACAGGCGAATGCGTACCATAAAACCCATGTAAAGCGAGACCAAAAACAATACCGAGACAGAGACCTGCCAGTACCTTCTTCGCTAAACTCCAATCGGTTTTACGGGTTCGGCCCAGTAAAAAAAGCAATGCAATAAAAATGATGACATTGACGATTAAGGGGATATTCATATTGTTTCCCTAAATGATGCTGTCATAATTATAAATCAAAATTTAAACGGGCTTACTGTTTTGCGCCATATTCCACGCTGAATGTACAAATTTAGACTGAATTGGCAGTTTTAGAATGTGGTATAAAGCATTTAAACGGCTGTTAAAGTGTTCTTTTATATGAATCAATCTCTGCTTAATCCTCACATTCTGCCCGTCCCTTTAGAAAAAGCATATCGGCTACTCAACCACGGCCCAACCGTGCTGGTTTCCAGTCAAGATGATGAAAGCACCGATGTCATGGCCGCGGCTTGGGCATGCGCCCTAGAGTTTAGCCCAGCCAAAGTGACGGTCGTACTCGATAAATCGACAAAAACCCGCAGTATTATTGAAAAATCGGGTTTGTTTGCGCTGCAAGTCCCTACACTTAAACAGCTGAAAATGGTCTACGCACTGGGCATGATCAGTCAATATGATGCACCTGAAAAGTTACGTCAGTGTGGGGTCGAACTTTTTCAGTTTGGTCACAGCCCAATTCCAGTGGTTGAAGGCTGTAGTGCATGGATTCTGTGTGAACTCATTCCTGAACCGCATAATCAGCAGCAGCATGACTTGTTTATTGGCAAAGTCATTGCCGCTTATGCAGATGATCGTGTTTTTAGAGATGGCCATTGGTACTACCATGAAGCCGCAGATGAATGGAAAAGTATCCATCATGTTGCAGGCGGGCATTTTTATACCATTGGTGATGCAGTGGATATCAATCAACTCAAAGATACTGATTAAATTGACTGCGCCTTTACTCCGCTCGACTAAAGGTGGACATCACCCGATTGTTTTATTGTAAATTTCATCTTATAGTTCAAGTGTGTTTTTTAAACAAATAGTCAAATTATGATGAACAGGACGTTCTCAAGCACCGTACAACTGAGTCTCTTTCTCTGCCTGAGTATGTGCTTGGGAATTGGCATCTTACGTTTTTCTTATACCGCGCTACTGCCGTCCACACGCGAAGCCTATGAATGGTCACACAATTTCGCCAGTCTACTCGGTAGTGCCAATCTGCTGGGCTATCTGATCGGAGCATTTTGGGCAATGAAGTTGCCACAAAATGCAAAAATGCCGATCTATATCATTTTTGCTGCGCTCTTTGGTTCAATCAGCCTGTTTGCCTGTGCATTTGCGCATTTTAATGAAGTCTGGTATTTGGTGTGGCGCATCATTTCAGGTATCGGTGGTGGTTTGCTGATGATTCTATCACCCAGTATTGTGGCGCAGTGCAGTGAGTTACAGCACCGTTTTAAAATTAATCTAATTGGATTTAGCGGAATAGGAATTGGTGTATTGGCAGCCACGCTGTTTATGCCGTATTTAGACCGTATTGCAATCAGTAGCGCATGGTTCATTCTCTGTGGCTTTGCATTTGTCATTACATGGTTATTATGGATACTGGTTCGCCCTTTCCAAAAGCAACTACACAGTATCCCCACAAGCCAGCCCCAAACTCATACAGTGAATAAAATTTACTATAGTTTACTCATTGTTTATGCCTGCAGCGCCTTTGCCTATATTCCCCATTCTTTGTTTTGGATTGATTATTTAAGTCATGTTTTAACGCTAAATTTATATTGGATCAATTTTAACTGGATTTTATATGGCTTAGGCAGCGCTTTGGGTGCAGCGACAGCTTATGCTTTAGCACGTAAATTTGGCAACTTTCTGGCTTTAAAGATTTTATACAGTGTCTATATTGTGGCAGTTTTTATTGCGGTTCTGAGTTTTTCGCCTGTATTTACACTCCTGTCTTCATTTCTCACAGGACTACTGAACCCTGCGGTGGTCTTTCTCACCTCCTACACCATCTTACAACTCTACGGCTTGGCCTATAAAAAACTATGGAGTATGGCGACACTTAGCTTTGCAACGGTCCAGCTGGTCGGTGGCTTAAGTTTTAGTACCTTGCAGCATTTGGGTTGGTCATATCACTTTCAGTTTATGCTTGCTGCGGGAGTCCTCGGTTTAGGAACATTGCAACTATTTTACTTTACTCGTACGACATCCACCTCCAATCCAACAACTAAAAAAGAGGCCTTTTAATCCTTCACATAGAAGGAAATCGAAAAAGAGTTGTAGGTTCCGTTATAGAGGGCCGTCCATGTTAAATACGTAGTGATATTCTTAACTTACTTTTAAATATTACAAATGTACGGTTTAAGAATAAGAAAAGAACCCAATTGATGAGCCATCTATGACCAATACAATGGACGCATTCGAACTTTTACAGCGGTAGATCAAAGCTCGGTTATTTCAACGCATTTAAAGTTAAATACGGATAAGGATTCACAGCTCCTTTTCCAGTCCTATAAATTCCATAGTGCAAATGTGGTGGCGTATTCTTGGCATTGCCAGTGTTCCCGACATAACCCAATACTTCTCCTACTTCAACCCAATCACCCGTTTGAATATTAGGTGCATAAGCATCTAAATGTGCATAGTAGTGACGGCTTAAGTTTGGTCCCATTACCCATACCACTTGTCCACCTAGACTATTGATACCAACATCCAAGACAATGCCTGATGTAGCACTTAAGACAGGTGTTCCGCGTTTAGCGAAGATATCAATACCTTGATGTTTTCGGCCCTGACCACGTGCAGCCCCCCAAGTGTCCTGTATGTGCTTATGACTTACACCTTGTACTGGCACATTTAAATTTTTTGTTAAAGGCGTCTTATATAACTGCCAATATAAATATGGATAACTCAAACCTGCTGCTTCACCCGAAGCCGGTGGCTGACATCCACTCATCAGCAGACTTGTACTTAAAATAGCTCCACTCAGAACTAAACGAGACATGATTCAACTACTCAGCTAATTTTTAGATATTAAAATAAGATAAAGTTACCTTTTCATACTAAATGCCTCATATATTAGATCTCTTTCATAAATCAAAAAACGACCTATCTATTGCTGATTATTTGTACCGAAGAATCTTAAACATTCAGGCATAATCTTTGAATGAA
>NZ_LSOD01000019.1:4975-22058 GCF_001592855.1 Acinetobacter sp. BMW17 | reverse complement strand
GATTGAGGTTCAATCTAATTGCTGGGATCTATAATTTGGAACTGAGTAAAAAATGATTTATGAAAGAGGTCTATTGAAAGATATCTTATATATGTAACGGCAAAGCCCTCATATAAAATGAGGGCTTTGCTTCGAATAAACCACGTAAAACTACTTACGCTTCTTCAGTTTTTTCTCTAAGGCTTTCAGCTTAGACTGATGCTTAGAGATCTTTTTTAAACGTGCTTTGATCTTCTGTTTTAATGTTTTCACAACATTATTCGACATAGGGTCCTCCTTTGGTTCAACTCCCTTTGATCGATTCTTCCTTGAAATGCCTTTAACATTCGTTCATGAAATAGCAATACGCCTAGCGTTGTTGCTGATCTGGGTTCGGTTGGTTTTGATTCGGCTGTTTTTGCTGACCTTGATTTGGTTTGGGTTGTTGTTGCTGTTGTTGCTGGTCTGGTTGTTCTTGTGGTTGATTTGGTTGTTGTTGACGTTGCTGCTGATTGTTCTGCTGTTGATTTTGTTGATTAGCCACGAGACTACTCCTTTATCATCTGCCGTAACATTCGACAAAGACCACCATACATCACTTAGCTAAAAACCCAAGCTATAAGCTGTATCAAAGTACTTCATTGTAATTACATATATAAATTATGGTTAAGAATCAACTCTCCTTTTTATTTGACCTTACCTATACTCACTGAAAGCACGAATCCTTTAACCTAGTTTTACATTGAAAATATATTTCCAGGCCTATTTTCAACACAACAAAAGAAAACCCACAGCATGTGCGGGTTTCTACCGATTCAGCTTAAAGCTTATTCCATATTCGCAATAATAGCCTCACCAAACTCTGAACAACGCAATAAGGTTGCATTCGGCATTAATCGCTCAAAATCATAAGTGACTGTTTTCGCCTCAATTGCCCCTGAAATCCCTTTAATGATCAAATCTGCCGCCTCTACCCAGCCCATGTCCCGTAGCATCATTTCAGCAGAAAGAATAATGGAGCCTGGGTTGACTTTATCTTGACCTGCATATTTTGGCGCTGTTCCGTGCGTGGCTTCATAAACAGAAATCGCCCCACCAATATTCGCACCAGGCGCGATACCAATCCCTCCGACTTCAGCAGCCAGTGCATCAGAAATATAGTCGCCATTCAGGTTTAAAGTCGCAATCACTGAATAGTCCGCAGGACGCATTAAAATCTGCTGCAAGAATGCATCGGCAATCACATCTTTAATAATAATGTCTTTACCATTTTTTGGGTTTTTAATTTTTACCCATGGCCCGCCATCAATGAGCTCACCACCGAAGCGGTCCATCGCAAGTTCATAGCCCCACTCTTTAAACGCCCCTTCTGTATATTTCATGATGTTGCCTTTGTGAACCAAGGTCACACTCGGCTTATCATTATCAATCGCAAATTGAATCGCTTTACGCACAAGACGCTGCGTTCCCTCTTTCGATACGGGCTTAATCCCAATACCACAGTTATCTTCAAATCGGATTTTAGTCACGCCCATTTCTTCTTTGAGAAACTTAATCACTTTCTTCGCTTCAGGAGAGTCGGCTTTCCACTCGATTCCTGCATAAATATCTTCTGAGTTTTCACGGAAAATGACCATATCGGTCAGTTCAGGATGCTGAACAGGTGATGGTACCCCTTCAAACCAACGTACAGGACGTACACAGACGTACAAATCTAATTCTTGGCGTAGCGCCACGTTCAAAGAACGAATGCCCCCGCCGACGGGTGTGGTTAAGGGGCCTTTAATTGAAACTACAAACTCGCGTAGCGCATCAAAAGTTTCTTCTGGCATATAAGAGCCATAAATTTTATTGGCTTTTTCACCGCAGTAGACTTCCATCCACTCAATCGAGCGTTTACCACCATATGCTTTTTGTACTGCAGCATTCACTACAGTTTTCATGGCTGGTGTAATGTCGACACCAATACCATCGCCTTCAATAAAAGGAATAATCGGTTGATTTGGAACATTTAATGATAAATCTGCGTTTACGGTAATTTTACTACCATCCGCAGGAACGATGATCTTCTGATAACCCATTTTGCAGGTGCTCCCTTTTATTATAATTGGTAATTTTAAAAAATAATTGCCGATAGACAATACTTTCCACTCTTCTTATCGCATAATAGCTTAATCGAATTCCGCTGTTTTTGAGATTTATACGAGAAATAACTACATTTCTCTATTAAATAAATCTTGATATTTCTTATTTTATGTAATTACAGAAGTTATTGACTATGAAAATCGTCATCCTGAATAAGCCCTATGACGTCCTCTCCCAGTTCCGTAAAGATGAAGCACATATGACGATGTCTGACTTTGTCAGCGACTCTACTTTGCGCTTGGCTGGTCGTTTGGATATGGACTCTGAAGGCTTGGTATTTTTAACCGATCATGGTGGTTTGAACCAATACATCACCAACCCTGCCAATAAAAAATTTAAAACGTATTTGGTTCAGGTCGACGGTGATGTCACTGAAGAAGCCCTTGAGCAGTTGCGTAAAGGTGTGGAACTGAAAGATGGTATGACTTTGCCTGCTGAAGCATCTAAAGTTGAACAACCTGAGTGGTTATGGGAGCGTGATCCTCCTGTACGTTTCCGTGCGTCTGTGCCGACTTCTTGGGTCGAAATTTCAATTTGTGAAGGCCGTAACCGTCAAGTACGTCGCATGACTGCTGCTGTAGGTTTTCCTACTTTACGTTTAATCCGTACTAAAATTGGTGCAATTGATTTGGTTCAAATGGGTTTACAACCAGGTGAATCCAAAGAAATCGAACCACTTTTATACCCTGACTTTCAAAACATTCCTGCGGAAGAACCTTACCGTTCGCGCTCTTATGTGAAAAAACCGGGTGGTACAGGTGGTAAGCCTATGGTTCGTAAGAACAAAGATGGTTCTGTGAAAAAGTCAGGTACAAAGCGTATTTGGCAAATGGATGATAGTGAGAAACCAAAGCGTAAAACCAATGGTACTACTCGTCCAAATACAAAAGCGCCACGCGGTCGCGGACGTAATGGTCGTTAAAAATTAAGTATTTTAAAGCCCACGAAAGTGGGCTTTATTTTTATGATGATTTTAATTCTTTATAAAGATTATCAATTTCGTCTAAAGTAAAATTTTTCTTTATTGATAACATTTCTTCTTCCGATTTATAAAATTGAGCATAAATAATGGGCTCATTTTTACTTCTTGGATCATTAACAGAAATAGCTATGCCAGCTAACTTATAAAAATACGGGTCTCTACAAATTATTTCAGCGACTTTATCAAAATAACTTGGGTCTATATTCCAACCATAACCATTGTAGTCAATACATGACTTGTCTAAAAATTTTACATCCGCTTTATATTTCTCAGCATCCTTATATAAATCTTCAACTTGAAAATAGTCAAACTCATAGGAATTTGGCATTAATACCATTTGATAATATTTAATATTTCGTCCTTTCAAAACTTCCATGACTTGTTCTTGACTCACTTGAGATAAATTATCATGCAGGTCTTGCTGTGTTTTCGGCATTCTTAAACCAAAATAAATTGCTTTTACTGCCCGAAAGTCATATTCAACTTTACCAAAATAATCCATGATTATTCTTATTTCATCTTCATGCTGCCATCTTTTTGATTTTGTTCCAGATGTAAGCTGTAAAATTTTAATGACATCACTCTGAACACCAATCAAGTCATCTAATGTAATTTGAGGAATATTATGCTCATATAAAACATCAAAAGAGCCTGCAATTTTGGTCAACTCACCTAATTTCTCTAAATCATATTCAATACAGAAACCTGTATGGGAGTTTGCATAATATGCCCAAAGGAGCTCATCTATAACTGTTTTACTTAGAGAATAAATACCCACATTTTCTTGTATTTGTGTAAATAAAGTAAAAAAACTTTCAGAAAGCATTTTTGTAGGAACAGAACTCATGCTAACTAACTGTGCTAAAGTTTGTTCAATACCTGCTACATCAAATAAATTTTCACACGGATCGTTAAGTTTAGATGGATGCGGAGCATAAAAATAATCTTGTTTTAACGACTCTAAATCACGTTGTGAGCCATATCTATATTTATAAACTTTCATCTACTTTTTCTTCTTTAAATCCATGCTCAGTGTGTTTTACATTAATTATATATTTATTAAAAAAAGCCGACGCATAAGCATCGGCTTTTTTCACTTCATCGGTAAATTTACCGATTTAGTTTTGACTTAGATCGCTTCAAGTGCAGCATTCAAAGTCTCGCTTGGACGCATTACAGCGTTTACTTTAGCTGTATCTACAGCATAGTAACCACCGATGTCAGCAGCTTGGCCTTGAACTTGAGCAAGTTCAGCAATGATTTTGTCTTCGTTTTCAGCAAGTGCTTTCGCAAGTGGAGCAAACTTCGCTTTCAACTCAGCATCTTCATCTTGCGCAGTAAGCGCTTCAGCCCAGAACTTCGCTAAGTAGAAGTGGCTGCCACGGTTATCTAACTCGCCAGTACGACGTGATGGAGACTTGTCGTTATCAAGTAATTTGCCAGTCGCTTGGTCTAAAGTCTTCGCAAGAAGTTTCGCCTGAGCGTTATCTTCTTTAATGCCTAGCTCTTCTAAAGAAACCGCTAACGCCAAGAACTCACCTAAAGAATCCCAACGTAAGTGGTTTTCTTCAACAAGCTGTTGTACGTGTTTAGGTGCTGAACCACCCGCACCAGTTTCGTACATACCACCGCCCGCCATTAACGGAACGATAGACAACATTTTCGCTGAAGTACCAAGTTCCATAATTGGGAACAAGTCAGTCAGGTAGTCACGTAGGATGTTACCCGTTACAGAAATCGTATCTAGGCCACGCGCTACACGTTCAAGTGTATAACGCATTGCACGTACTTGAGACATGATCTGAATGTCTAAACCAGCAGTGTCGTGGTCTTTCAAGTATTTTTGTACTTTCTTGATCACTTCATTTTCGTGCGGGCGGTATGGGTCTAACCAGAAGATTGCTGGCATACCCGAGTTACGAGCACGGTTTACTGCAAGTTTTACCCAATCTTGAATCGGTGCATCTTTCACCTGACACATACGCCAGATGTCGCCTTCCTCAACATTTTGAGTCATTAACACTTCGCCAGTTTCTAGGTCAGTGATGTTTGCAACACCCGCTTCAGACATTTCAAAAGTCTTGTCGTGTGAACCATATTCTTCAGCTTTTTGCGCCATCAAACCAACGTTAGGCACAGTACCCATCGTACGTGGATCGAAGTTACCATTCCACTTACAGAAATTGATCATTTCTTGGTAGATACGCGCAAAAGTTGACTCAGGCATTACTGCTTTACAGTCATAAGGTTTGCCGTCAGCACCCCACATTTTACCGCCACCACGAATCATTGCAGGCATTGAAGCATCTACAATTACGTCGTTTGGTGAATGGAAGTTTGTGATACCTTTGGCAGAATCAACCATTGCAAGTGCAGGACGGTGTTCTTGGCAAGCATGTAAGTCTTCGATGATTTCTTCACGTAAAGATGTCGGTAAAGTTGCGATCTTCTCGTAAAGACCAGCCATACCGTTGTTTACATTAATGCCTAACTCATCGAACAATTTACCGTGTTTTTCAAAAGCATCTTTGTAGTAAATTTTCACACAGTGACCGAAAACGATCGGGTGTGAAACTTTCATCATGGTTGCTTTAACGTGTAAAGAGAACAAAATACCCGCTTCTTTACAATCATCAAGTTCTTTTTCATAGAAATCGCAAAGCGCTTTCTTGCTCATGAACATTGAGTCGATGATTTCGCCGTCTTGAAGTGCAACTTTTGACTTCAGAACAATCGTTTCACCAGACTTGGTGATGAGTTCCATTTTCACATTACGTGCACGGTCTAAAGTCATCGACTTTTCACCGTGGTAGAAGTCGCCTTCATCCATGTGAGAAACGTGAGTTTGAGACCATTGCTTCCACTCGCTCATAGAGTGCGGGTGTTTTTTCGCATAGTTTTTCACTGCAGCTGGTGCACGACGGTCAGAGTTACCTTCACGCAATACAGGGTTTACAGCTGAACCAAGACATTTGCCATAGCGTGCTTTAAGCGCTTTTTCGTCTTCAGTGGTTGGGTTTTCAGGATAGTCAGGAATCGCGTAGCCTTTTGATTGAAGCTCTTTGATACATGCTGTTAACTGAGCAACAGAGGCACTAATATTCGGGAGTTTGATGATATTAGTATCTGGATCTTGGGTAAGACGACCTAGTTCTGCAAGATTGTCTGGGACTTTTTGCTCTTCTTTTAGGTATTCAGAGAATTCTGCGAGAACACGTGCGGCAACAGAGATATCAGTTTTAACGATCTCTACACCAGCAGGTTTAGTAAAGGTCTCAATGATCGGCAGTAGCGAATAAGTCGCTAGCAATGGCGCCTCGTCGGTCAGTGTGTAAATGATGGTTGACTTTCCACCAGCCATATATAGCCCCTTGCGTTAGATTGAGTTTTTTAGGGTGATGAGCTTCTGGCTCAACCCCTGCGAACCGATGTGCTTGAATAAAACCCTGAAAGTATCGTCCCTCAGGGCTTTCCAGTCAACGTAATATCCAGTGATAACGACATTTCGCCAGAAAATACCACTACAGCCTTCGTTTTTCAAAATCACGTCTTTCCACAAGGCTTTAGCTTTCGCTTACTAAATAAACAAATTTTTTAGCGAAATGTGTTATTTACCTCATTTAAACCACAACATTAGATACTTTTCACATAATACAATCTTCAAATCATTTTACAGTCTTGTAGTCCTATATGCGTAAGCATGACTTTTCTCACCGCTTAATTTAAATCGGCAGAGCCATTCAACATGCCGCAGCTTAAATATTGATAAATAAACCATGTACTCGTACTCCTCCATTTTTACATTTTTAAACCTATGATTTTTATATGGTTGGTTAAACTGAATCTTTTTTCTGCAACGGTAAGGGTCAATTCAATGCTAAAAATGCTGCTTCCGCTCATTGGACTTGGTTTTTCTTCTTGGTGTTTTGCTCAAAATCCATTGAGCGTCCATGTGCTGAATTTGGAAAATGGTCTCCCTTCTGCCAATGTCAAAGTGACACTTGAAGCCCAACAAAATGATAAATGGACAGAAATCAGCTCAAGTACGACCGATGACCAAGGTCGAATCAATGATTTATATCCCAAAGATACGGCCTTACAAAAAGGTGTATACAAAGTTACCTTTAAAACAGGTGATTGGTTTCGCCAAAAAAATCAGCGCTCATTCTTTCCTGAAGTGCCCGTGGTGTTTGTAATTGATGGCTCATTAGATCATTACCATATCCCTCTGTTAATTAGCCCATATGGCTATTCAACTTATCGTGGTAGTTAATGCTCACAAATAAGCGCATATAAAAAACCGATGCCTAAGCATCGGTTTTTATCTCAACAGAATCAAATAAAGAGGTTTGGGGACTAAGCCTTGAACCACTTCTCTGCTTTCGCTTGATCTTCGACTTTCAATTCCACTTCAGTCAGCTCTGAGCCAGCAGCTTTTACGTCAAAGCTCATCAACTCATCACGGCGGAATGCCAATATGCTATACGAGCCTTCTTGTTTGGCATACTTTTCTACCAGTTTCATCGTTGCTTTGAGACCATCAATCGCAATGATCACATCATGGGCAGAAAGGCCAGCTTGAGCCGCAGCACCATCACGACGTGCGCTTTGTAGCAAGACGCCTTCTGGCTTATCTACAAGCTTTAAACCTAGCGGTAATGACTTGTCATTTTTCAGGCTATAACTTAAACCAAACTCAGGGAAAAGTTGATCCAGCGGCAACTCATCTGTGGTGTTAATTAAGTGATTGATTTGCTCAATCCAGTTGTCACCTGTCAGTTCATTACACAACTCAACAATTGTACGCTCATGTACTTGTATACCCTTTTGCGCGTTCTCATAAAGTTTACGCATAAGCGCGTCCAAGCTTGAACCACGTAAGCGTAAACCTAAGTCTAAGCATAGTGCAACCAAACAGCCTTTGTTGTAATAGCTGGTGCCTGCATTGTTCGAGTTTTCATCCTGACGGTAAAATTTCACCCATGCATCGAAGCTAGACTCAGACACAGACTGAACAAAACGACCCGGATTTTGCAAATAGCGATCAATCTGAGTTTTGAGTAGTTTGATATATGAGGCTTGGGAAATCACACCACTACGCAGCAAAATCAGGTCATCATAATAAGACGTGAAACCTTCAAAAATCCAAAGCAAAGAGGTATAGCCTTCTTTGTTGAGATCATAATTGACAAAGTTTTCAGGACGAATGAATTTGACCAACCATGAGTGGAAGTATTCATGACTACATAAACCTAAGAAACGTTGATAGTCTTCAGACGGCTCTTCAGGCTCATTGGCTTTTGGTAAGTCTTCACGTGGACTAATCAAGCTGGTTGAATTTGGATGCTCCAAACCACCATAACTATTTGCTGTCGCCATCGTCATAAAGGTGTAGTTTGAAAATGGTGCTGAGCCGAACATTGAAATTTCTGTTGCACAGATTTTTTCAATGTCTTGCTGCATACGTGCAGCATTCATGGCATGTTTACCTGACACCACAAACTCGTGTGGAATGCCCTTGGCTTCAAAACTAAAACGAGTCTGCTCTGCCAACTCAAATGGTGCATCAATCAGCTCGGCATAGTTTTTGGCTTTTAAGGTAAAGCGACCTTTAACGAGGCTTTTTGAAGCCATACCAGTAGCCAATTGGAAGTGTTTTAGCTCATCAGGAAGGAACAATTCAACTTCAACTGCTTTGTCCTCTTGACCCTCCAAACCTAAGCAAGCACATGCAGGGTTTACATATAAACGGGTTTGATCTACATACGCACCGCGCACCGATAGATCATAGGCATAGACATCATACTCAACCGTAATCAGTTCATGGTCGGTATTAAAAAGACGCCATTTATTCTTTTCAAATTTTTGAATTTCTAACAAACGCCCTTCTTCATCATAAGCACGAACCGACTCTATATGCTTTGAGAACTCGCGAATGAGGTAACTACCCGGAATCCAAGTCGGCAATGAAAGTACCTGTGTTGGGTCTGCTACAAAACGTAAAGTCACGTGTATAAGGTGCTGACGATAATCGTCAAATTCGATCTGATAATGCAACATAATGGGCGATACAAAATAAAATGAAATGAGTTATAACTTAGCTTAGCATTATTTACGCCAGTTTTGCGTCACAGTCACATTTGTCTGCATTTTTGACTGGTCATTGAGGAAAAAAAGGCATAGCATTTGCAGCTGTTTTAGGTTTAAAAGTCACGGAATGGCTTGGTTAGGGAATTTCATTGAAAGCTGTCATCTACTTCATCGCTACACTCTTCGCCTTATGTTCAAGTTTTACTCAAGCGGCATTGCTCAATATTGTTCCTGAAACAGTTGAAGCTCAAGCTTGGACAGTTTTTGACAGCCAATCGGGGCAAGTCATTGCAGAGCATAATAGTCATGTTCAACGTGCACCCGCTTCGCTCACCAAAATGATGGTGGCTTATATTGCACTCAAAGAAATCAATGCAGGGAAGCTCAATAAGAGCGAAATTCTTACCGCAACACCTGTGGTCAGTACGGTGATGTGGGATGAATCCCAAATGTACTTAAAACAAGGTGAACAGATTTCTGTGGATCAGCTTCTAGCTGGTTTAGTGGTCATGTCTGCAAACGATGCAGCAGTGACTTTAGCGGAACGCATCTCGGGTGATATTCCAAACTTTGTTGCACGAATGAACCAAGAAGCCAAAGCACTAGGAATGACTGAAACTCATTTTCAAAACCCTGCGGGTATCACCATGCCAGAGCACTATTCAACCGCACATGATTTAGCGCTATTAGGCCAAGCCTTGGTGAATGAAACGCCAGACTATTTATACTATTCAAAACAGCAAAGTTTTAGCTACAACCAACGCTTTCACCGTGCAACCAATATTCTGTTAAAACAAGACCCGACAGTAGATGGCTTAAAAACAGGTTATACCAAAGCAGCGGGATACAATTTAGCACTGACAGCAAACCGCCCGACCATGAATCCAGACAATCCAAACCGTCGTTTGGTGGTGATTGTATTGGGTACAGAAAGTGCTGCAAAACGCGCTGAAGTTGCACACAACCTCATGAATTTGTCTTATACCTATACTCGTAACGAAGTTGCACTGAAAGATAAGCAAATTATCGCAGAACTGCCTGTAGTTAAATCGACATTGAAAATGTTCAAAGTGGAAAGTAAGCAACCGAAAATTGTGACCACATCATTGTACGATCAACCATATGCCATTGACTTACATGCCTTTGACCAGACCAACCAACGCATTATGCTCAATACAGGCAATGGCACTATACAACGCATTGATCCATTAGAGTCCACAAAAACGCATTTCAATATTGAAGTGTTGCAAAACAAGCTGACCGCTCCGCTGGCTGAAGTGATGCAACTGGCGAAAGTGCAGGTCTATCAAAACAATCAGCTCATTCAAACGTTCACCATTGAAGAAGATGTACAAATTGAAGAAGCCAATATTTTCCAGCGTCTAATGTTTTGGTTCAAAGGCTTGTTTCCATTTTTATCAAGCGATGAACCTAAAGTAAAAACCTATACACTCGGTTAAGTTCGAGCAGTATCCCGAGTTTTATACTTTATGTAAGTTGTAAGACAATCTAATTATCAATAAATCAAGAAGATGGCATATTCAATGTCATCTTCTTTTTTTTAATAATAAATAGGTTGCTTCATATGGCTGTACAAACAGAACAAGTGCCACACCATATTGTTATTATTGGCGGTGGTGCTGGTGGTCTAGAGTTAGCAACGCAACTCGGTGACAGCTTCGCAAAATCCAAGTGGGTTAAAATCACCCTCGTCGATCAAAACCTCACCCACATCTGGAAACCCTTACTCCACGAAATTGCGGCAGGTACACTCAACCCAAGTGTTGAAGAAATTAATTATTTTGCACATGCTTCTAAGCATCATTATGAGTTTGTTTTGGGTCGTTTTGTCGGCTTAGATCAAGAAGATAAACAAGTAAAACTTGAAGCACGCCAATATGCCAAACAAAGCACGGAAACTACGCAATTTGAACTCCACTACGACACCTTAGTCCTAGCCGTCGGTTCGACCTCTAACGACTTTTCAACCGAAGGCGCTAAACATTACTGCCATTTCCTCGACAGTCGCCAGCAAGCTGAAATTTTCCAGCAAGACCTTCTACATTTGTATTTAGATGCACAAAACCGTCCCGAAACACGCGCACTCAATATTGCGATTATTGGTGCAGGTGCCACAGGAGTCGAGCTTGCAGCCGAATTGGTCCATGCGAAAAGTACCTTTTTTAAATACGGTCTCAATAAAATTGACCCAAACAAAGTCAAAGTGACCTTGATTGAGGCAGCGGATCGCATTCTTCCCGCCCTATCCACCAAAATGGCAAATCACACACATACCCAATTGGAAAAGCTTGGCATTGAAGTCCTCACCCATCACCGTGTTGCCAAGTTAGATAAAGACCATGTCTATTTTGCCGACGGCACACAAATCGATGCCGATCTAAAAGTTTGGGCGGCAGGCATCAAAGCACCTTTCGTTTTAAATGCGCTTGAAGGCTTTGAAAAAGATGCGATTGGACGTCTTAAAGTCTATGCGACTTTGCAAACCCGTTCCGACCCCAACATTTTTGCCTTTGGTGATTGCGCTCACTGCCAGCCCGCAGCCGATGAACCAGTCCTTGGCCCACGCGCTCAAGTGGCCAGTCAACAAGCGGCCTTTTTGCTTCGAGCCCTCAAAGCGCGCATTCGTGGTCAGTCTTTGCCGATGTTTAAATTTTCTGACAAAGGCTCTTTGGTTTCCCTTAGTCAATATAAAGCTGTCGGCGAACTACTGGGCCAAGTCAATGTGCAAGGCGTGCTGGCAAAAACCATGTATGTTTCTTTATATCGACTCCATCAGGCCACCTTACATGGCTATACCCAAGCTGGGCTGATGACCGCAAAAGACCTGATGAATAAAAAAGTCGGTCCGAAAATAAAATTGCATTGAAATCTAAAAATGCGTCCCCACTAATAAAAAAACGCCATAAGAACGTGGAAAATGCAGTTTTTTTGCTAAATTTAGTCTACAAAAGCTGCTTTTCACTTTATGATATACCCCTTAAATTCTAAATGAATGGACGAAAAACATGACTGCTATCGCAAATGATCACGTGGTTTCTTTCAACTACAAATTGACTAACGCTGAAGGCGAAACGCTAGACCAATCACAAGGTGAACCACTTGCATATTTGCACGGCGCAGGTAACATCATCCCAGGTTTAGAAAATGCATTGCTAGGCAAAACTGTAGGTGAAAAATTCACTGTTACTGTTCCTGCTGCTGAAGGTTATGGCGAATACAACCCTGAACTCGTTCAAGAAGTTCCAGCGCAAATGTTCCAAGGCGTAGACAACATCCAAGCGGGGATGCAGTTCCAAGCTCAAACTGATGATGGCGTTCAAATCGTAACTGTAAAAGCAGTTGAAGGCGAAAACGTAATCGTTGATGCGAACTTCCCACTTGCTGGTCAAGACTTAACTTTCGAAGTTGAAATCGTAGAAATCCGCGATGCAACTGAAGAAGAATTACAGCACGGCCATGCGCACGGTGCTGGTGGTCACCACCACTAAGATTTAACATCTTAGAAAAAAGGGCGAAAGTTAAACTTTCGCCCTTTTTTTATTTTTGCATACTTGATCATTCACGACGTATTTGAAAATCTGTAAATGTTTGCTGTTCTGAAGCCAGTTCTACGATGACCACATCCGTGACTATCGCATGAGTTGGCCCGACTTTAGCACGATTTACCAGTTCGGCAACCATACCATCATCACCCAAAAGCAACGCTTCAACTGCACCTGAAGCCAGATTCTGTACATACCCCTTTAAACCTAAAGCAACAGCATATTGTGCAAACCAACGTCGATATCCAACACCCTGAACTTTTCCCGATATGGTCAGTTTTATTGCTTTCATACTGTATGCTCTCGGTTCACGACTGTATAAATAGCCTGACTCATTTGCTGTGCTTGTAAACCACGTTCACCCTGCTGAGCCAAAAGGTCACCTGCTTGGGCATGTAAGGTCACAATTTGATGTAACGCAATGTCATCTTGCAACTGTGCTTTTAAACTGGCAATCATGCCTGCCAATACATCACCCATTCCACCTGTTCCCATCCCTGGATTACCTACGGTACAAATCCAAAGTTGCGTATCTAAAATCAAGCTTCCCGAACCCTTAAGCACCCATTGTCCTGCATATTTTTCTTGTAAGGCATAAATAGCTGCAATACGGTCGGACTCCACCACTGAGGTACTGATACCGAGCAAAGTCGCGGCCTCCCCAGGATGCGGTGTTGCGTACACCTGCTCACCGAGTTTTACTGGCTTTTCAGCCAAAAACCATAAAGCATCCGCATCCAACACCACCTGTAAAGCACTGGTCTGAATGAGTGGAAACCATGCATCAAACTGCTGCTGAGCCCACGAGTCTCTTCCCAAGCCCATACCAAAACTAACTGCATCCACATGAGCCACCAATGCTTCACGCTCTTGGAGCGACATTTGGTTAATATCACGCAGCATAATATTGGGTGCACGGGCTAGAATTGCAGTATGGTGTTTTGCATCACATACCACGGTCACCTTGCCTGCACCCGCATGAAAGGCAGCTTCTGCAGCTAACATCACCGCACCGCCCATCTGTGCATGTCCCCCAATCACCATTACGTGTCCGTAACTTCCTTTATGCCCAAAGGCTTGACGCGGTACAAGCTGCACATGCTGTGGAGCAAGTGAAGCTAAAGGTTTTAAAGCACTGTCTACAGGAAGTAGCGAAATAAGCGTGACCTCTCCTGAAAATGCTTTACCCTGTCCAGTAAATAAACCTACCTTTAGGCCGAGAGCCGTAAAAGTATAATCGGCGACAACTGCACAAGGTAAAGCTTGCCCCGTGTTGGCCTGTAAACCACTCGGAATATCAACGGCAATTTTTAAGCCTGTTTGTCTATTGATCTGTCGAATAACCGCTTGCCAGTCTGAACTGAGTTCACGGTTTAACCCAATGCCAAACAAAGCATCAATATAGGCATCATATGAATGTTGAAAAGCAAAACCGGTATGAATCATTATCCCCTGTTGCACAGCTGCTGCATGTGCTTGTTGCAGTGAAGTAGACTTTCCCAAAGCTGCTGCATAAATTTCAACGTCATAACCTTGCGCGGCTAGATACGATGCAATCAAGTAACCATCACCTGCATTGTTGCCTTGACCACAACACACCGCAACGCTTTTGACTTGCTGCTGTTTAAGCCTAGGCAGCATCTGTTCAGTTGTTGCCCATGCGACTTGTTGCATCAATCCATAAGCACTATTTTGCTGCGCGAACCAACGCCCTTCCCATGCTTGAATCTCGCTGCTGTGGTACACTTGCTGATGCATGATTTTTCCTTTGTTCTTGGTTATGACAACATCCACATCTTCCTCAAAAATCCCTGTAGATCAATATGATCCAGAGCAGCTTAAGGCTTGGATTAAAGCTGAATCACTGGCTTTAGGATTTTCTGATTGTGTCATCGCCAAACCAGATGCTCAAGTTGAATTGCCGCGTTTTAAAAAATATTTAGAACTTGGTTATCATGGTGACATGCATTTTCTTGCTGAAAACTTAGAAAAACGCGCAGATCCAACACTGCTTGTTCCGGGCACCAAAAGCATTATTTGTGTGCGTATGGATTATTTGGTTGCCGTTCCTGAACCACGTCTTGTGCCTTTTGCACCAAATAGCGCCATCATTGCGCGTTATGCACGCGGACGTGACTATCACAAAGTCATGCGTGGGCGTTTAAAGACCCTTTCTCAGAAAATCAAAGCCAAAGTTGGCGATTTTGAATCTCGCCCATTTGCAGACTCAGCACCCATTTTTGAAAAATCATTGGCTGAAAATGCAGGTATGGGCTGGGTCGGTAAACACACCTTACTCATTCATAAAACATCAGGCTCATTTTTTGTTTTGGGTGAGCTGTTTACCTCTTTAGAGCTACCTTTTGACCAACCCACCACCAAACACTGTGGTTCATGTAGCGCGTGTATTGATATTTGCCCGACCCAAGCCATTGTTGAGCCTTATTTATTAGATGCGCGTAAATGCATTGCCTATTTAACTATTGAGTTTCAAGGCATTATTCCTGAAGAACTACGCCGCGGTATTGGTAACCGTGTGTTTGGTTGCGATGACTGCCAGCTCATTTGCCCGTGGAATAGCTTTGCCAAAACTACACCGATTGATGATTTTAACCCGCGTCATGGTTTGGATGACATTCAACTAATTGACCTTTGGCAATGGGATGAAAACACCTTTATGGCAAATACAGAAGGGAGTCCCCTACGTCGTACAGGCTACCAAAGCTTTATGCGTAACGTCGCGATTGGTCTAGGTAATGCACCTTTCTCAGATGAAATATTGCAGCAATTACAAGCTTCTCGCACAGAGCTTAACGATATTGTGCAAGTCCATATTGACTGGGCCATCCAAGAGCAACTGATGAAAAAGCACTAATACTTGCTTCAAACAGACTCAATCAATAAAAGTTCAATCAAACAGCCATTTGCTTGCATAATTTTATTTATTTTATCTATTTAGCTGCATTTTCAGTGTAACTCAAAATCCAAATAAATAGAATTTTGCAGCCAAATTTCCGAAAAAATGCTCAACTTTGCAACTATTTTTACAATCTCATAAAAAGATAAAATTAAAAACATAATCGGGAGATACTATTAAAACTGAGCAATAATGCCTTTTAAGTTGGCACGTTAAATGTATGATGTATACAAGTTAGAATTAAAAATGGATCGCCATTATGAACCTACGCAATGATTGGACGCGTGAAGAAATCGAAGCTTTGTATGATCAGCCTTTTCTTGATCTCGTCTTTCAAGCGCAGACCGTACATCGCCAACATTTCCAAGCCAACACCATTCAAGTCAGTACTTTACTGTCGATTAAAACAGGTAAATGTCCTGAAGACTGTAAGTACTGTTCTCAGTCAGCACGTTATGACTCAAAACTTGAAGCCGAAAAGCGAATTGCTGTAGACAAAGTTATTTCAGAAGCCAAAGAAGCTTTAGCCTCAGGCTCATCTCGTTTTTGTATGGGCGCAGCTTGGCGTAACCCACATGAACGTGACATGCCTTATGTACTAGAAATGGTTAAAGAGGTGAAAGCACTTGGTTTAGAGACTTGCATGACTTTAGGGATGCTGAATGAGTCTCAAGCTGGACGTTTAAAAGATGCAGGTTTAGATTATTACAACCATAACCTCGACACGTCACGTGAGTACTATTCACATATTATTAGTACACGTACCTTTGACGATCGTTTAAATACCTTAGAATATGTCCGTCAAGCAGGCATGAAAGTGTGTAGCGGTGGTATTGTTGGTCTAGGTGAAAAGAAAGAAGACCGTATTGGTTTATTGCAAGAGCTTGCAACGATGCCAATTCACCCAGAATCTGTGCCAATCAACATGTTGGTTCCAATTGAAGGCACACCACTGGCAGATGTTGAAAAACTCGATGTGACGGAATGGATTCGTACCATTGCTGTTGCGCGCATTATCATGCCGCACAGCTATATCCGCCTATCTGCAGGTCGTGAAGCACTTTCTGACTCAGACCAAGCACTTGCATTTATGGCGGGTGCAAACTCATTGTTCTCGGGTGAGAAACTATTGACCACACCAAATGCAGGCGAAGGTAAAGACCGTCAACTGTTCACCAAATTAGGTTTAGTGGCAGAAAAGCCAAAACCAACGGTGGCAGACCTTAGCCTAGATGCCATGGCAAGCTAATTCCCAAGATTTGCTAAACACAAAAAAGCCCCTTATTCAGTATGGGGCTTTTTTAATGTCTATCTTGTCCCGTCCTGAAATAAGTTTACACCTTTAAGAGGCTTATTTTATGGAACATGAACGAGAACAAAGAGTTAAGCGTACACAAGGTGATTATA
>NZ_LSOD01000019.1:0-4875 GCF_001592855.1 Acinetobacter sp. BMW17 | reverse complement strand
ACCCCGAATCAGATGTATGAGCAAACTAAAACCGAGCTAATTGCTTAACTCGGTTTGAAGTGGAATACTGTCAATCTATTTCAGGACAAGACATCTATTTAACGTTCAGGCGACTGAGCAAAATTATGCGCAGTAATTAAAATACCATAACTGGCATTCAGATAATCGCCTTGGATGATCTCATCTTCACCATTGGCATGGCGTACGGTTAAGGTTTGGCGAATCACGTCATAGTGAAAAGAGTCAAAACACTCTTGATGCTGACACAGCCAGCTTAAGGTATCACTCAGATTATCATCGACAATATAAGTCTGTGCTTGAAAATTTTTGGTCATCATCCGAATACGCTAAACACTGTTATTCGGCTATTGTAAGCCGTTCTGCGTCGATTCAGTCAAACTAGGTCATAAAAAATGATAGACATTAAAAAAGTGAGCTTTCGCTCACTTTTCCTTAAGATAATTAGTCGGTTTTAGAATCACCGCACTTTCGGCATTCCATATGCTCCCCAATTTCAGTCATTTGTTCATATTCATAAACGTGGATGCAAAATAGTTTTTTAAATAACTGAAGCATTTTTAACTCCTGTAAGTGATTTTTAAAAATTTGCTTCTTAAAATAGGTATATCTTCCTGACATACCCACAACTCATATCTCATGAGCTATACACAGTTTTAAACATACTTTTTATAAATTTCAAGTGCCTTTTGTCGAATAACAGCATAAAGTGATAAATGGTCATTTACTTTTTTAAATGATGCTTTTCATTTACTTGTGGTTCTGCTTCACATCGCTTTTAAAAATACGGCTGAGATTGAAAGAATGCTTGATTTAAATTTGGATCAAGCTAGGATAAAAATACAATCAATGCTCAAAACAGATGTTTCGAGTAACCAATAAAGAGTTTGATAAAAAAGCAACGATAAGGATATTTATACATGCTTGGACGTATGATGTTTCAACCGCTATTGATTAGCAATCTTATTGATCACGCAGAACGCTACCATGCGGATACAGCCATTATTTCTAAAAATACAGACGGCAGTATCACTGAAACCAACTGGGCCAAAGTCGCAGCCAACTCTAAGCGATTTGCCAATGTACTCAAAGGCTTAGGGCTTTCGCAAAGTGACCGTGTGGCGACCATCGCATGGAACAATCATCGTCACCTAGAATCTTGGTATGCGATCTCTGGCAGTGGCTATATTTGCCACACCATCAACCCACGTTTATTTCCAGAACAACTTATTTTTATTATCAATGATGCCCAAGACCGCGTGGTGTTATTTGATAAAACCTTTGCGCCACTCATTGCTGCGGTAAAAGCACATTTACCCCATGTAGAGCACTTTATTTGCTTAGATGCTGCAGATGACGCTATTGCAGAAAAAATTGCCGATGTAAAATTTTATGATGACTTGGTCAGCAAAGAGTCTGAACAATTCACATGGCCAAGTTTTGATGAGCAAACTGCAAGCTCTTTGTGCTATACCTCGGGCACAACTGGAAATCCAAAAGGCGTGCTATATAGCCACCGCTCTACCATTTTGCATAGTTTTGCCATCAGCCTACCCGATTCTCTTAATCTGTCTGCAAATGACATTATGTTGCCTGTAGTGCCCATGTTCCATGTCAATGCTTGGGGTACTCCTTATGCAGCAGCTATGGTCGGTTGTACCGTTGTATTGCCTGGGCCAGGCTTAGATGGGCCAAGTTTAGTGAACATGATTGACACCTATAAAGTCACTGTGGCTTTGGGTGTACCCACCATTTGGCAAGGTTTACTGGCAGCAGCCAAACAAACAGGCAGCCAGCTGGCAAGTATGAACCGTAACGTTGTTGGTGGTTCTGCATGTCCACCATCCATGTTAGCGGCCTTTAAAAATGACTATAACTGCGACACCATTCATGCATGGGGTATGACTGAAACGAGTCCACTCGGTTCTGCCAACCAACTTAAAGCCAAACATCAACAGCTCTCTGAACAAGAGCGTTTCAAGCTACGTCTTTCTCAAGGCCGTCCGCCTTTTGGCGTGGATTTACGTCTTACCGATGAAGAAAAAGGCAACAATGAAATTGCCCGCGATGGTGAGCAGATTGGAAATCTACAAATTAAAGGCCACTGGATTATTGATAGCTACTTTGGTAAAGATGAATCCGCTCTCACCACCGATGGCTGGTTTGACACAGGTGATATTGCAACCTTAGATGAAGACGGCTTCTTATGCATCAGTGACCGCTCTAAAGATTTAATTAAGTCTGGTGGCGAATGGATTTCATCGGTTGAACTTGAAAACCTTGCGATGGGACATTCAGACATTCTTATGGTAGCGGTTATTGCAGCCGAACATCCAAAATGGGATGAACGTCCTATTGTCATCGCTGTGAAGAAACCCGATAGCAAGGTCACTGAACAAGGTGTCTTAGACTACTATACCGACAAAATTGCGAAATGGCAGATCCCCGACCGTGTGATCTTTGTCGACAGTATTCCACTGAGCGGTACGGGTAAAATGCTAAAACGTGAACTCCGCGCCCAATATGGCCAAGTACTACTAGAACAAAATCCTGTTTAACCTTGTTTAAAAGAAAAGCCTGATCTTATGCTCAGGCTTTTCTTTATGTTCGGATAATTTAATACCATCAATATAATTTATTTGAAAGCACGTCTAATAAAGACGCCTTAAAAATATCACCATGCTTTAGATTTGGATAGATTAAAAATTTGGCCGCTACGCCCTGCTGATCGAATATAGACAAAATTTCTCTATTTTTATTAATGCCATTTGCATCAAAATTAGCGCTTTGCTGTGCTCCAGTATGTATTAAAAGATCACCGTCCATCAACAATAGATGTTTTTGTGGCTCTTTGACTAATTTTACGGCTCTAATTTTTTGCATCATGCGCCCATCAGCCCAAGAAAGTGATGGGCTTGCAGCAAAGAAATGGCTGAAATAACGCCCATCGAGCAAGCTATCAAGCACAAAAAGCCCTCCATAGGAATGCCCCCATAACGCTCTTTTTTGCGCATCCAGCTTTACATTCTGCTCAACCCAAGGGGTGATATCCTTCAAAATCACATTTCTAAAATCAGCACTTCCCCCGCTCATCCGCTCTGGATTTCTTGGGTCTTGGGCTGGTTTTCCCGTTAATAAGGCTGCTGGAGTATAGTCAAGTGAACGAAAAGCTGTGGCAAATGGCAAATTGGTTTTATAACCAATGGCAACCAATACAGGGGCATCATTTGCATACAAAGACTTGAGTATTTCTTCATTCAGATGGGACATCGCAGCGTTCCCATCCAGCATAAAGACCGATGCATAGGCGTTCTGCGTCTTCTGTACTGTCTTTGGAATACCTAACCAAACGCGATAAGTTTTATTTTGATCTGTAGTTGTAAACTCTTTGACTTTAAAACTGTAATACGCCGAGCCGATTTCTGCAATATTGGCAGGTAAAGGTTTCATTTCAGGTTTCGCATAAATACTTAAACTGGCACCCAAGATCAACAACGAGCCAAAAATTTGCGAAAGCAGAGTAGTAAAAATCTTTCTATAAAGATGAGTCATTTTTCGTATACACAGCCATGAGATGCTGAAGCTTAACATATAATAATAGTTATCATTATCAATTAAATAATTCTTAATCATCTCTCTTCATGGTATAGGCAACGTTTTCTTTGACCACACACTCCGAAAGATGATTTTTCCTTTTTATACGGATTGAACAAGTCTAGGAAATCTCCTTCCAACTTTTTTATCCATAAAAAAAGCCACCGCACTATGAAAGTTCAATGGCTTTATCGATACAAGCAAAAGACTTAAAGCTTTTTCCATGTCATGTTGCTCAAACCTTTCACATCTTTTGCTGTGGCTTGTACCTTCATCTGATCTTTACCAGCATTTAACTGCGCAGTATTGATGTTATACACACGGCCATCTTGAGGATTCAGCCATTGGCCTTTTGCGAATTTTTGACCTGTTGCATCACCCACTAAGCCATTCAGCACTTGCATACCAAAAATCGGTTTATCCTTAAGTCCACCCTGACACTTACTGCACACATCACTTACAGGCGCTCCAGCCAAAGGATAGTACTTGGTCACTACTGCACTATATTGCGATGTATTAGAATTCTTACGAATCACAATATCTGAAATATAATACCCAGTCCGATCATCAATCACTTTCCATGTTCCAATAAGCGGGTCAAATGGCATGGCGAAAGCAGAATGAGACAACCCCAAAAACAGTGCTGATGCACACAAAAACTTATGTTTCATAAAGTAAATTACAATAAAAATGAAGAAATAAACGGTCGCGATTATAGCAATTCTATTCTTTTAATTATCTATTATTTCATTAAAATTAAATATTTATATAAATTAAGCTGTGAGAAGCATCAACAAAAAAATTGCATATAAAAAAAGCCTCCGAAGAGGCTTTTTTTATAATGTATCAGAGCTTTATATTAAGCCGCTGAACGTTCTTCAATCGGTACTACTTTACGCAGCTCAGGCCCCGTATAGTCCGCACTTGGACGAATAATACGGTTGTCCGCACGTTGTTCCATCACATGAGCAGCCCAACCTGTCACACGGCTCATCACGAAGATTGGTGTGAATAACTTGGTCGCAATATCCATGAAGTGGTAAGCCGATGCATGGAAGAAGTCTGCGTTACAGAATAATTTCTTTTCACGCCACATCACTTCTTCACAGCGTACTGAAACTGGATACAGTACCGTGTCACCGACATCTTTGGCTAAACGCTCTGACCAGATTTTGATGATGCCATTACGTGGGTCATTGTCTTTATAAATCGCATGACCAAAGCCCATGATCTTTTCTTTGCGTTCCAATTTGCCCAGCATTT
>NZ_LSOD01000018.1:64693-77456 GCF_001592855.1 Acinetobacter sp. BMW17 | reverse complement strand
ACAACCATCATTTTAAAGGCAAAGCTATAATCACCTTGTGTACGCTTAACTCTTTGTTCTCGTTCATGTTCCATAAAATAAGCCTCTTAAAGGTATAAACTTATTTCAGGACGGGACAATTTTAAGTAATAAAAAAGCCATTCTATGATAGCTTTTTATTTCGGATTTAGCGCTTTAAGAAGCCCGAAACCAAGTTCAAGACCTGTTGGATATCTGCGTTGGCTTCTTGAGGATTAGTTTGTCCTGCTTGCGGGGTGAGTGAATCAATAATTTGCGGTAACACTTGTGAAATAGCACTATACACATCTTGTTTAGGTGCATTCGCTTGCTCTGCAACTTGCTCCACCGCGGCATCATCAAACAAGTTTTGAACTTGCTCTGGATTTACACTGGCGTTTTCTCCTGGTCCTGTAGAAACCCAGTCCTCAACCTGACTGCTTAAACCTTGCCCTTTGAGTTTATCTAAAGCTGCCTGCAAACCACCTTGCTGTTGAATCCATGCCAAAATCAAAGGTAATACCGCAATCAATAAACTTTTTCCACCGCCTGCGAATCCTGAGTTCTGCGAGTTTGGCGCCTGCTGCGACTGCCCACCAGTCAAACCACCCAACACCGAGCCTAAAATATCACCCAGACCACCCTGTTGTGTTTGGCCTGTACCACCCGCTCCGAGTTGTCCAAGCACCGAACCCAAAATTCCACCCAAACCACTTTGTTGGTTTGACTGTTGCTGACCGCCCATGGCCTGCTTTGCTAAAATTTCTATAATATTATTCAGGTTCGTCATCACTTTATCCTTTCTAGGTTTTTAAACAGCATACGGTGTTTAAAAAAACCCTATAGAGATAAATTGTTAATTTTTGCTATGAATGAAAAAAATAGAGTGGCAGTCGAATCACCAACGGAATTTATTCCAGTTTTCAGGATTCGCCCAAAATTTTGAATTGAACCAGTCAGGCACATGCTTATAGGTCAAAATATTAAATTGCCATAAAGCAAAGTCTTTACCATGCGTCGTTTTATCAATCAGTTGAGTAAAACCTAAAGCACGAAGCAGTTGTTCATCCTGCAATTGACTCACCACCACAATACGCTTTGCCATCAAATCTCTTAAACGCACCAATAGTTGTGATTTTTGTTGTGAGCTTATATTTTGCATTTCTGCCGTGTCAAAAAGCACAAAACCTAAATCATAGCGCTGGGTAAAAGGCAGACTTAAAAAGTCAGATACGCTAAAATATTGCCATTGAATAGATTGATGATGATTTGGGCTGAGATCCTGCCCAATGCACAATGCAGTTGAAATAGGCTGTTCTTGAGATAAATCGTCTAGCATAGAAGTAATGACGTTCAGTTCAGCCATAACCGCATCCTTAATATTGAGTGAGTAATTCTGTATGGAACTTCAAGGCATTTGCCATAAAATGCATGCAGGTCTTAAGGACCTTAGTGTAACTGATCAACATACACACAAGGCAAATGTTGAATATAAATTTATCCTAGATCGTTCAGAAGTTGACCTTCCTTTTAACTTGGGTCAAGAAATCGAGATTGAATGGACTGGTAAAATCTTCTGTGTTTCATGTGGTACGAAGACTTCTAAATCATTTTCACAAGGCCATTGCTTCAAGTGCTTTAAAACCAAAGCCTCTTGTGACATGTGTATTATGAAACCTGAAACCTGTCACTACCATCTAGGTACCTGCCGAGAAGACAGCTTCGCGCATGAAGTTTGTTTCCAGCCACATATTGTTTATTTAGCCAACTCAAGTGCCCTAAAAGTTGGGATTACACGGATTAGCCAAATGCCAACCCGTTGGCTTGATCAAGGTGCAACCCAAGCCCTTCCAATTATGAAAGTCGGTTCGCGTCGTCTTTCAGGCCAGCTCGAAATTATGTTTGGCACACAAGTGGCAGACAAAACCGATTGGCGTAAATTACTCAAAGGCGAAGCTGAACCACTCGACTTGATTGAAGTTCGCGAACAACTCATCGAAGAATTTGCACCTAAAATCCAAACCATTCGTGAGGAATTTAGTCAAAATCTTGAATTCAATGAAACGGTTGAGCTTTTGGAGACTGAACTGCCACGCGAGTTTGTTTATCCAGTTGAGCAATATCCTGAGAAAATTAAATCCCACAATTTAGATAAAACTCCCGTGATTCGCGGCAAGTTACAAGGGATTAAAGGTCAGTATCTGATTTTAGATACAGGCGTGATTAATATTCGTAAATATTCAGGTTATGAGCTCAAAATTCGTGCCTAAGCTTGTTTATCCTTAAATAAAATTTGTTTCTCTACACACATAAAAAACCTGCACGAATGCAGGTTTTTTTATGGCATGCGATTATTTAATTTTCGCATGTGCTTTTAAGTATTGCACATAATCTTCAGCTTCTTGCTGACCACGAAGTTGTTGATATAACTTCGAAAGCTCAGCCAACTGCTCATCCGTCAATGCACTAGACGTCGTCTTGTTTACGTTTGATACTGCTACCACCACCATTTCTGTTGGCAATAATGCTGTTGTTACAGACCACTGTCCTGCTTTTGGTGCCGCTTGGCTAAACGCCGCACGCTCAACTGCACGCGGTAAACCTTGTGAACGAATAAACACTTGCGGTGCAGTAAAGGTTAAGCCACTCTTGGCAACAACTGATGCTGCTGGTTGAGTTTTAAAGTCTTTTAAACTTTGAGCAATTTTAGCTTTAGCAGCATCATAAGCTTTTTGTTCAACCAATTTTGCTTTCACACGTGGTGTTGCTTCTTGAAGCGTTTGTACACCTGCCGCATGATAATCACGTACTTTTGCCCAAACCACATCCCCATTTGGAAGTTGAATGCTGCTGGTCGCGTTACGATCACCGTTTTTCACGTCATCATTAAACAGTTTCACTTTTACCGCAGCATTACTTAATACAGGATGCTGTGTAGATAAGGTCATGCCTTTTACAGTTTGAACTTGTACACCTTTAACTTCTTGAGACACCACGTCTAAAGCATCTGAGTCTACAACCAGTTCATTTAAACTGTTTACAGTATCAGAGAATGCATTGGCAGTTTTATTCTTCTGAACTTCCGCAGTCAAACGTGCTTTTTCATTTTCAAAAGATGGCAACTTTACAGCTGGCGCATCAGTTTCAATGACATGGTAACCAAATTCAGTTTTTACAGGCGCTGACACTTGACCTGATTTAAGTGATGCTACAGCTTGGTCAAAAGCATCACCAAAAGTGCCTTTGTTATAAACTGCTAAAGCACCACCATTCGCTTTAGATGCAGTATCTTCAGAGTATTGAGCCGCAGCTGCAGCAAAGCTTGTGCCTGCTTTAATTTTTGCCACAACTTCTTCTGCACGTTTTTTCGCTTCAGCATCTGTACGTGCATCCGTCGTAATCAGAATATGTTTAACCAAAGGCGCAACATTATCTTTTTGTGCTTCAACAAACTGTGTATAGGCTTGCTGCAACTCCGCATCTGTGACAGGTGAAGCAGCTGCAGGAACATTGGCTGGTGCTAACAATACATAGTCAACATCCACACTTGCCACTTGTTTAAACATTGCTGGGTGTTGCTTGTAATAGTTTTCAATCTCTTGTGCTGAAACCTTGACGTTCTTTTTATATTCATCAAGATTTACATTGGCAAACTGCAAAGTACGCTGTTCTGTTTGTAAGTTAGCAATTTGTTGAATATCTAGTTTACTCACCAATGCATAATCAACAAAAGTCGAACGCATCATTTTTAATGCATGGTCTTGACGTAAGTTTGCAACGAGCGCATCACTACTCATACCCACAGACTGTAAATAGCTTGAATAACGCGTTTCTGAAAATTTTCCATTTTCTTGAAAACTTGGCTGTTGAGCAATCATCTGTTCAATTTGAGTATCACTGAGTGAAATGCCCAGCTTTTCAGCCTGTTGCAATAACAAAGTATTTGCGATCAGTTGATCCATCGCTTTATCTTTAATAAAGCTTTGGTTGAGTAAAGTTTCATCCCCATTGGCATAAGCTAAGAATTGTTCTTTAAAGGAAGCGGTTAAGGTCTCTAATTCCTTTTCAGAAATATCTTGGCCATTGACTGATTTCACAGCGTCTTTTGATCCGCTACTAAAATATCCTTCAATACCTACAAGTGCTAAAGGGGTCAAAAACAAAATTAGCAAAGCCTTGCCCAACCAACCCTTAATAACTTTACGAAAAGATTCCATAAGTATTCCAATATTTTATTTGCCCGAGATTTTAACTGAAAAGCAGCAATGAATGAATGTGTTATCGACACATTTTCTAATGTTTAATAAAAAACGCGCCGAAAAGGCGCGTTTAGTATTTATTTAAAAGATTAAGCAACAGAATCTTTTAAACCTTTACCAGCTTTGAAGCTTGGTACTTTGCTTGCTTTAATTTCTAAAGTAGCACCAGTTTGTGGGTTACGGCCAGTACGTGCAGCACGTTCTTTCACGTTGAAAGTACCAAAACCAACAAGTGTAACTGTATCACCAGACTTAAGCGCTTCAGTGATTGAAGCAATTGTAGCGTCTAAGGCCTTACCAGCATCAGTCTTAGACAATCCCCCTTTCTCTGCAATTGCATCAATTAATTCTGATTTATTCATGTGGATCGCGTCCTCTTAATATCGTTTATTTAAGGTCCAAAAATTTAGTATAAATTACCGTAACGCCTTTATAGCAATGCTTTAGGTGAAAACGCAATACTCTGTATATGCTTTTTTGGAAAATAAATCACAAAAAAACGTTGAAAAAGGTACAAAAGCACAACCAGATCACTTTTTATTCACTTTTTCGTTTAACTTCTTATTTTCTTCAATCAAAACATCGATTTTATCATTCAGTTGAAGAATCAGGTTTTCTAAGTACTGAATGTCTTTAACCGTGACCAATCCAATCCTGTTTAAGGAGTGATTTACCCCACGATCTACAATCTTCTCAACCTTGTCTTTAGTATCCGTCACCGATTCACGCGCTTTTTCAGATACCTTTTCAACCGTTTGGTCAGCAATTTCAGTGGTTTTAGATTCTAACTCTTCGCCGACTTGGACCAAGGAGTCAAATAATTTATTCCCCTCTTCCTCTGCACGTGAAAAAGCACCCAAACCGGCTAACCAGATTTGCTTGGTATACTTTCTAAAATCCAAACTATTTTTACGGTGAAAATGATGCTTAGTCTTTGTTTTTTTTAGTGTTTCATCTTCTTGCGAAATATCATCTAACTCTATATCTGCTTTTTCCATTAGCACCATCTCCTGCATGATTTATGTGCAAAAACATCCAAAAAATCTTATAGATTGCACTATACTAGCAAATATTAGACTTGATCGATTTGTAAAACTGTTCTACAAAGCATCTTTATTACATTTTTATTTTTAAGTCTGAAGTTTTTTCGAGCAGGATGCTCATTTCAGGTCAGGATTTAGGTTACTACTTATGAGTGATTCTCAAAAAGAACACAATCAAACACATATGCTACTCACTATGGTGATGATTGTTCTTGAGACGATCTTTTCTCTTATTTTAAAACACGACCGTGTGGTTGCACTTCACTGTAAAAAGTTTGTTGAGCAAAATATTGCGATTAAAATAAATAGCTACCTGCCTTATTTCGACTTCTATATCACCTTTACCGCTCGAGGTGTTTTATTTGACGCCAAAGCCCCCGAAAAACCAGTCGACTTAGATGTACGCACCACATTGATGGATTTAATTAAAATTTTCGTCTTTGGAAACCGTCGTAGTATTAAAACCATGCGTATTGATGGTGATATCACCTTAAAAGATGAGTTCCGAGATTTAATTTTACATTTTAGTGCACCTAAAGTTCTTGCCGATTGGAAAAACTGGTTAACTGAACCAACTGATCCGCAAAATGTGGTTGCATCTAAAAAGCGCATTGCACCACTTTTAGAGAAAATTGAAGAACAACGTTCTAAAATCAACACTCTACAGGTTGAAGTGAAACAATACAAAAATCGTATCCGCCGTATCGAGCAACGTCAAAAACGTATAAATGTCACATTTTTTGTGTTTTCTATACTTTTGATTAGCTTATTGGTATATAATATTTGGCTTGCATAACTACATAATATTTCAAGCAAATTAAATACGCACAATCCCTATTAAAAAAACTTGACTATTTTAGTCAGGATTCTTAAAATCGGCACATCTAGTCTAATCATGTGTATCGAATCATGCGCTTAACAACTCGCGGACGCTACGCAGTGACTGCTCTACTTGATTTAGCTTTGCAGCCAACTGAACAAACGATCACGCTTGCAGAAATTGCAGCTCGTCAAACTATCTCTGTTGCTTATCTTGAGCAGTTATTTGCGAAATTAAAGCGCCACGGCTTAGTTTCTAGTATTCGTGGTGCCAACGGTGGTTACCATTTAGCTCGTCGCGCTGATGAAATCACGGTATTAGCAGTTATTGAAGCTGTAAACGAAACAGTTGATGCCACTCGCTGTGACCATAAAGGCAACTGCCAAAATGGCGCAATGTGCTTAACTCACGATTTATGGCAAGAACTCTCCCATCACATTGCCGACTATCTCGCTAAAATCACTCTTGCTGACCTTGTAGCACGTGACAACGTTCAAAAAGTTGCCATTCGCCAAAACACAGCACCTTCAGATTCAGCCCTTTTATCGGTAACAGGTATTTGACATGAAACGTCCAATTTATCTTGATTATGCAGCAACAACTCCTGTAGACCCGCAAGTCGCTGAACGCATGATGGAATGTCTGACATTTGACGGCACATTTGGCAACCCAGCATCTCGTTCTCATGCTTACGGTTGGCAGGCAGAAGAAAAAGTAGAATATGCACGTGAACAAGTTGCGAACTTGATCAAAGCTGATCCACGCGAAATCGTTTGGACTTCTGGTGCAACTGAATCAGATAACTTAGCTCTTAAAGGCGTAGCACAATTCTATGCGTCTAAAGGCAAGCACATTATTACAAGTAAAATTGAACACAAAGCTATTTTAGATACTTGCCGTGAGCTTGAGTCTGAAGGTTTTGAAATCACTTACCTTGAGCCACTTCCAAACACGGGTTTAATTACTCCTGAAATGGTTGAAGCAGCTATTCGTCCAGACACTATTCTTGTTTCACTTATGATGGTAAACAACGAAATTGGTTCTGTGACTGATGTTGCGGCAATTGGTGAAATTACTCGTGCACACAAGATCTTCTTCCATGTCGATGCGGCGCAAGCTGCAGGTAAAGTTGAAATTGACCTTTCAACCATGAAAGTTGACCTTATGAGCTTCTCTGCTCATAAAATTTATGGCCCTAAAGGTATTGGCGCACTCTATGTACGTCGTACTCCACGTGTTCGTTTAAAAGCGCAAATGCATGGTGGCGGTCATGAACGCGGTATGCGTTCTGGTACACTTGCAACACACCAAATCGTTGGTATGGGTGAAGCATTTGAACTTGCAGGTAAAAACTTAGCTTCTGAACAAGCACGCATTCGCGTACTTCGTGACAAGCTTTGGAATGGCTTACAAGACTTAGAACAAATTTTCTTAAACGGCCACCCAACACAAAACGTTGCGAACTACTTAAACGTAAGTTTCAACTTTGTTGAAGGTGAATCGTTAATGATGTCGTTGAAAGACGCTGCTGTATCTTCGGGTTCAGCTTGTACTTCAGCAACATTAGAACCTTCTTATGTATTACGTGCACTAGGTTTGTCTGACGAACTTGCGCACAGTTCAATTCGTTTCAGTTTTGGTAAATACACCACTGAAGCAGACATTGACCATGTACTTACAGTGACGCGTTCTGCGGTCGAGAAACTTCGTGAACTTTCTCCACTTTGGGACATGTACAAAGACGGTATCGACCTTTCTACAGTTGAGTGGGCTGAACACTAATTTTTCCCATTGAAGTCATCCACATACTGGATGGCTTCATTGAAAAATCAAGTTTTGACCCCATATTTAATATTAACGCTGACCCCGAGGTTTGGAGACGCATCATGGCTTATAGCGAAAAAGTAATTGACCATTACGAAAACCCTCGTAATGTAGGTGTATTAGACAAAAATGCTGAAAACGTAGGTACAGGTATGGTCGGAGCACCTGCATGTGGCGACGTTATGCGTTTACAGATTCAAGTAGATGACAACGGTGTGATTGAAGAAGCACGTTTCAAAACTTATGGTTGTGGCTCTGCTATTGCATCAAGCTCTTTAGTGACTGAATGGCTAAAAGGCAAAACTTTAGATCAGGCTCAAGCGATCAAAAACATTGATATCGCAACTGAACTTGCGCTTCCTCCAGTAAAAGTACACTGTTCTGTACTGGCTGAAGATGCTATTAAAGCTGCTGTTGAAGACTACCGCAGCAAAAAATCTAAAGCTTAATTGCTTCGCATTTTAAAGAAAGATTAGGGAGTTTTCATGATCAACTTAACTGAAAATGCTGCAACTCATATCAGCAATTATTTAAAAAATCGCGGTAAGGGTGAAGGTATTCGCGTTGGCGTGAAAACTTCAGGCTGTTCTGGTTTGGCTTATGTGCTTGAATTTGTCGATTCAATTGATGCACATGACACCACCTTTGAGCAGTTTGGGGTGAAAGTATTTGTAGACCCAAAAAGCTTGGTTTATCTCGATGGTATGGAGATGGACTACGTGAAAAATGGTTTAAACGAAGGCTTTGAGTTTAACAACCCAAACAAAAAAGGCGAATGTGGCTGTGGTGAATCTTTCACCGTATAACAGTTCATTAACTTGCTTTTCAACATTAAAACAGTGTGTATCACACTGTTTTAATTGCATTTACATAGAGTGTTTTTGCTTTCGCAATGACCCCCAATTTAGCGCGGAATCCCTCTCCTATGAATCATTTTGAGTTGTTTAACCTCCCAGTAGCACTCGATATTGATTTAGCAACCTTAAAATCAGAATTTTTAAAGTTGCAGCAACAATATCACCCAGATAAAGCTCTCGATAAAGATCAAGCCCTCATAAAATCAAGTGAGATCAATCAAGCATTCAAAGTTTTATCTCAGGTCGATAGCCGTGCAGGATATTTATTAGGATTAAAAAAACAAGATTATCATCTTGATCAATCCATCAATGATTTTGAATTTCTCCAGTCTGCCTTAGAAATCCGTGAACAACTTGATGAAGCACGTTCAGCAGATGAATTACAATCACTCAAATTAGACGTTCAACAATGGATTGATGGTTTAGTCCGCGAATTTAAAATTGATTTTGAAGAGGAAGATTGGGCTGAGGCACGTGATGATGTCCGCAAACTTCGCTTCTTTGTAAAAGTCATGCATGACATAGATAAAGCTGAAGATTGTTTTGAAGATGACGATAGCTTTGATTTAGATGATGAATTTTAACTTATTTTTAATTTTTGACGCTCAAAGGATGTAACACATGGCTCTCTTGCAAATTGCAGAACCTGGACAATCAAGTGCGCCACATGAACACCGTATTGCCATTGGTATCGACTTAGGTACAACTCACTCTCTAGTTGCAACTGTACTTTCAGGCAAAGCAAAAGTTTTGCATGATGAACAAGGTCGTGTCTTACTCCCATCGATCGCGTATTATGGTGTAAACCAAACCCAATATGGCGACGAAGCAAAACCATTTTTGACTGCCGACCCTAAAAACACCATCGTTTCAGTCAAACGTTTTATGGGACGCTCTAAAGCCGACATTAAGTTTCAACACCCCTACACTTTAGTGGGTGAAGATAATCAAATGCCTGCTTTTGAAACTGCTCAGGGCCGCAAAACTCCTGTTGAAGTATCCGCTGAAATTTTAAAGCAACTAAAAGATCGTGCTGAAGCGAGCTTAAAAAATGAAGTCAATGGTGCAGTGATTACTGTTCCTGCATACTTCGATGAGGCTCAGCGTCAAGCAACACGCGATGCCGCACAACTTGCGGGTTTAAATGTACTACGACTTTTAAATGAGCCTACTGCTGCTGCAGTTGCGTATGGTCTGGACCAAGAAACCAATCTTGCGCATGATCACAATTATGTTATTTATGACTTGGGTGGCGGTACATTTGACGTTTCAATTTTACGCTTTTCTCAAGGCGTGTTTGAAGTGTTAGCAACGGGTGGCCACACTGCATTAGGCGGTGATGATCTTGACCGTTTAATCGTAAAATGGGCGAAAAAAGAACTCAACATCGAGCAGTTCGATGACACTGAATATGCACACGTTTTAGTTGCTGCACGTAAAGCTAAAGAAGCTTTAACCGATGCAGAAAGCGTTCATTTACAAGTCCTAGAGCATAGCTTAACTCTTGATCGTACGACATTTGAAAGCATTATCAAAGTTGCTTTAGATAAAACAATTAGTGTGTGTAAACGCGTCCTCCGCGATGCCAAACTTGAACTCAGCGACATTCAAAACGTGGTTTTGGTCGGTGGCTCAACTCGCTCTTATGCTGTACAAAACGCTGTACGCGATGTATTTGCTCAAGAGCCATTGTGTACCATCAACCCAGACGAAGTTGTTGCTATCGGTGCATCGATTACAGCCAATCAGCTGATTGGAAACACAGCCGATGGCGCATTACTGCTTGATGTAACTCCGCTTTCTCTTGGTCTAGAAACCATGGGTGGCTTGGTTGAACGTCTTATTTCACGTAATACCGCAATCCCAGTTGCACGTCGCCAAGAGTTCACCACCTACCAAGATGGCCAAACCGCGATGCTGATTCATGTGGTTCAAGGTGAGCGTGATTTGGTTGAGCATTGCCGCAGCTTAGGTCGTTTTGTCCTTCGCGGTATTCCACCAATGACTGCGGGTCAAGCACGCATTGAAGTGACCTTCCAAGTGGATGCCGATGGCCTACTGACGGTTTCAGCTAAAGAAACAACCTCTGGCGTACATGCACAAATTGACATCAAACCATCATATGGTTTGGCTGATAGCGACATGGAACGCTTACTGCTTGATGGTTATAAGTTTGCTGAAGAAGATAAAAATCTTCGTCACTTACAAGAAACCAAAGTTGAAGCAAAACGCGAACTCGAAGCTTTAGAGCAAGCCCTAAAAGTGGATGCTCACCTACTCACGAATGAACAACTAGTTGCATTAAATGCGGCCAAAACCTCATTAGAAGCAACACTTGAAACAACAGAAATCAAAGCAATTGAATCTGCTGTTGAACAGCTTAAAATACACAGTGATGCTTTTGCAGCAGCACGTATGAATCAGCATATCGATGCAGCGCTGAAAGGCACAAAACTCGACGACTGGTCAAACTCAAACTAATTTATAGGTAAAGACTATGCCACGTATTAAAGTTCTCCCACATGCGCAAATCTGCCCAGAAGGTGCTGAGTTTGAAGTTGAACAGAATGCGAATCTTTGTGAAAGCTTACTGAAAAATGGAATCAAGATTGAACATGCGTGCGATATGTCAGCTGCATGTACAACCTGTCACGTTGTGGTACGTAAAGGCTTCGACAGCTTAGAAGAAATGAATGATGTTGAAGCCGATCTACTGGATCGCGCTTGGGGCTTAGAACCTGACTCTCGCTTGTCTTGCCAAGTGAAGTTAGTGGATGAAGACTTAGAAGTTGAAATTCCTAAATACACAATTAACCACGCGTCTGAAAATCACTAATTTTCAAAGCGTAAAAAAGCCACTCATTGTAGTGGCTTTTTTACGACTCTTACTTTTGTATCTCACACCATCAAGTTAATGATATTCATTTTTCTGAACAGGCTCTATTACTTCATCTTCAAGATTGAGTTTGACGATACCTTGCGAATTGGTCATCTTCTGTTGGGTTTGAATGCGTTGAATCATTTTTTCTAAGACTTGAATTAACTGCGGATATTCAAAATTCTGCACTTCATCTAAGTTCAGCAGTAAATGAAACCCTTTATATTCATAATCAAACCAGCGCTGATAGTCTGATTTTTGCGAGGTATATTTTTCAACGACTTGCCACGTCTTCACAGCACCTTTAATTCCCTTAAGGAAAATTGGCGCTTTCGGTGCACAAAGATAATCATTTTTTACTAAATTATGTGTATCGTCCGAAATTAAGATTTCATCCACTTGCGCTGCACTTTGTAAACGTGCAGCAAGGTTTGCATCACGACCAACAATGGTATAAGCCATACGATGCGATGCGCCATAGTTCCCTACGTGACAATACCCTGTAGAAATTCCCATACGAATATGCAATGGTGGATAACCCATTTTCACCCAACGCTCGCGCAGGATTTTCATTTGCTGACGCATCGCCATGGCCATTTCCAAACAGTTTTGAGCATCACGCTCTACACCTTCAGAATTAGGGTCACCAAAGAACACTAAAATTGCATCCCCCATGAATTTATCAACAGTACCTTCATATTGCTTCGCAATCTCGGTCATGTGTTTTAAATAATCATTGAGTAGGAATGCTAAATCATCCGGAATTAAGCTTTCAGAAAGCTCCGTAAAACCCTGAATATCTGAAAAGAAAACTGTCAGTTTCTTACGCTTGTATTCAATTTTCGCTTCAGACTCACCCTTCATAATCGATTGCCACAACTGAACTGGTGCATAGCGACTCAGCTGATTGGCAAACTCCATATAACGGTTCATCTGATCGAAATAGTGATTTTTGCGGCGGTATATGTCTTGCATTTGGTTGCGCTGATAATAGCTACCCACGCCAAAATAAGTGGTGAGGCACAAAAAGCCCAATACGATCAGTTCGGTACTGGTAGCCTCGAAATACTCACCAAAACCAAAGA
>NZ_LSOD01000018.1:37591-64677 GCF_001592855.1 Acinetobacter sp. BMW17 | reverse complement strand
CATAGCAAAAATGGTTAAAAATGTGAGTACGATACTGAGATGTACAGCGGCTAAAATGATCGCTGTAATGACAATATCAATAACAAACATCACACCGCGTCGCATCGTATTATTGAAGCGATAACCTAACCATCTGGAAAATGGCGGTGTGATCAATAACACAATGAGCAACAGCAGCGGCACGTAAATCTGATATTGCGTATCTGCCATCGTATAATGATAGACGATGGTTATTAAAGACAGCATGCCATATCCCATCACACGATGGAAATACTCGAATTGTTTGGGCTCTTTAGATAACCAATCGTCTAATGGCACTGCTCGTTCCCCACTATGCGCACGATCAAATCATCCCTGATTTGATTTCTCACGTGTATTAGTCCATACGCCAATCGAATGGCATATCACCTTGACCACGTAGTGCAAGCATTAAAGTTTGACGCATATGCGCAAGTACTTCATTGCTATAAGGAACAGCGGGTGTACCCCAAACTGGTTTTGGCCATGCGACGTCGTTTTGATAACGTACAACATGGTGAAAATGGAGCTGCGGAACCATGTTACCTAAAGCAGCAACGTTCATTTTGTCAGCACGGAATACACGAGCCAATTGGCTTGATAACCAGCTTGACTCACGTAAAAACTGTTCTTGGTCGGCTTGACTGAGTTCATATAACTCAGTGATGCCTGGCACGCGTGGAATTAAAATTAGCCACGGGAATTGCATATCATTCATTAAGCGACATGTTGAAAGTGGAAAGTCGCCTACAAAAAACGTATCTTGAGCAAGTTGTGGATGCAAACTAAACATATCTTTATAAATGATGCAAATTAGAATAATGGCTAATACTATCACATCCAATCAGAGGTGAATATTGCAAGCAATGTGTTTCAACACAAATAAACTACGTTTTACCTTGAACTACATCACATTTATTACTTTAATAAATTTCATCAAAAAATCAAGTCTTTCTTTTTATAACGCAAGTTCGCAAGAAAGACCTGATATCTGTATGAAATCACAGCAAATTAAAGCGAAATTTTAATGCAATTCTTTCAATAAACTTTCCAATAAGTCATTGATAAATTGAATCCGTTTTTCATATTCCTCTAGCATCACCATGACCTTTAAGCGCTGACCACCCTCCATCCTAAAAAAGGTCGGATGTTTTTGCATCATCTGAATAATACTAATCGCCTGAACAGGAGTATCTGGTGAAAATTCAATCGCACCGCCATTGGCAGCAATATCCACTTTGGTAATACCCAGTGTTTCTGCTTTCAAACGCATCTGATGCACAGCAAAAAGCTGTTTCACAGGTTGTGGCGGTATCCCAAAACGGTCAATCAACTCCATACGAATGTTATCGAGCTTTTCCTGACTGTCCGTATTACTAATGCGCTTATAGAACAATAAACGCTGATGGACATCTCCTAGATATTCATCTGGAATCAAAGCTGGCATATGTAAATTGATTTCTGCGGTCAGTGAGAGTGGCGCATCGAAGTTCGGGGTTTTGCCTTTTTGAATGGCTTTGGTCGCCTTTTCGAGCATCTCCATATACAAGCTATAACCAATGGCTTGCATTGAACCACTTTGTTGCTCGCCGAGTAGCTCACCCGCTCCGCGAATTTCTAAGTCTTCCGTCGCTAACATAAAGCCCGCACCTAATGTCGATGCCCGCTGAATCGCATCCAGACGCTTTTCAGCATCGCCTTTCAAGCCTTTGATGGATGGCACCAACAGATAGGCATAGGCTTGGTGATGCGAGCGCCCTACACGCCCACGCAGTTGATGCAACTGCGCTAAACCCAGCTTATCTGCCCGTTCAATTAAAATGGTATTGGCATTCGGAACGTCAATCCCTGTTTCAATAATGGTTGAGCAGACCAGCACGTTATATTCTTTATGGTAGAACTGTTGCATCACTTGTTCTAACTCGCGTTCACGCATTTGACCATGTGCAACAGCCACACGTGCCTCAGGGACCAGTTCTCGAAGACTCTCCGCTGCACGCTCAATAGTTTCTACTTCATTATGTAGGAAATAAACTTGTCCACCACGCAGTAACTCACGCAAGATGGCTTCTTTAACTGAATCACCCGTATGTTCTTGCACAAAAGTTTTTACCGCTAAACGTCGTGCAGGTGGTGTGGCAATAATGGATAGATCGCGCATGCCACTAAAGGCCATATTTAAAGTCCGTGGAATTGGAGTTGCAGTCAGAGTCAACATGTCCACATCTGCACGCATTGCTTTAATCCGCTCTTTATCACGTACACCGAAGCGGTGTTCTTCGTCCACAATCATCAAGCCTAAGTCTTTAAACTGGACACTTTCTTGTAAAATTTTATGCGTACCAATCACAATATCAACTTTGCCCTCAGCTAAGTCTTCAATCGTTTTCGTATGTGATTTACTACTGCCAAAACGCGATAAAACTTCGATGCGAATAGGCCAATCTGCAAAACGGTCTTTAAACGACTCATAATGCTGTTGGGCCAGCAACGTCGTCGGCACCAAAACGGCCACTTGTTTATTGTTCTGTACCGCTAGAAATGCTGCGCGCATCGCAACTTCGGTTTTACCAAAGCCCACATCGCCACAGACCAAGCGATCCATCGGTTTAGCCAATTGCATATCATACAAAGTTGCCTCAATCGCATTGGCTTGATCGAGTGTTTCTTCATAGGCAAAGCCACTAGTAAACTGCATATATTGACCTTGATCTAACTCAAAACCAAAACCTGGTTTGGCTTGACGACGGGCTTGGATATGCAATAACTCCGCTGCTACATCATGGATTTGCTCTAATGCTTTACGTTTTGCTTTACTCCAAGCATCAGTACCCAACTTATGCAAGGGTGCCAAGTCTGGGTCACCGCCACTATAACGGCTAATCAAATGTAAATTGGTGACAGGAACATAGACTTTGGCCGCATCGGCATAATCGAGCTGCAAGAACTCATAGTCTTGATCATCAATACTTAAAGTGACTAAGCCCGCATAACGTCCCACACCATAGTCGATATGCACCACCGGCGCACCCATACTCAGTTCAGTCAAACTTCGAATGAGAAACTCTTCCGAAACCTCTTGCTGGCGTTTACGACGACGTTGTACAACCCGATGCTCATACAACTGATTTTCAGAAATGATGCTAATGCTGTCTTTTAATACCAAGCCACGCTCTAATGGTGCACTGGTAATTGCAATGGCATGCAAGGATTTTTGAAATTCAGCAAAATTCTCAACATTAGGAATCTCTCCCAATGTGGCACGCAATGCATCTTTTAAAGTTTCACGACGCCCCGCGCTTTCAGCAACCAGTAATACCGGATGGTTAGCAGCATCAATATACTGTTTAACCGCATGAAAAGGCTTTTCATTTTTAGGATCGACCGCTAAACGTGGTGGAAGTTCAGTGTTTAAATTGGTCACACCCGCTTTTAGATCAAAAGCCTCGACTGAAGCAATAATACGGGGAAAGGTATTGAGCTGTTCTAAAACTTGATTGGTCGAAATAAAAAGATGGTTAGGGGCTAAAATTGGCTGATCAACATTATGGCGACGGTCTTCATAACGTCGATCGATTTCTTTCCAAAAACTATCTAAACCATCATCAACTTGCTTATCTGTAATGACAATGGAGTGACTTGGTAAATACGAAAGCAGTGTACTTTGAGTTTCCATCTGCGCTGCACTGAAAAAGAGCGGGAAATAGAACTCAATTCCTGGTGATGCAATCCCTTCTAACACATCCTGATAAATTGGATTTTTCTTTGGATTTGCCGTCGGAAACATTTCTGCATAGCGATCACGAAATATGCTGCGTGCCTCTTTCAGCGGAAACTCTTTAGCCGGTAATACGGAAAATTGTTTTAAGTTTTGCGTAGTACGCTGCGTTTCAGGATCAAAAAATTTGAGGGTTTCAATTTCATCATCAAACAAATCTATGCGAATTGGTGCGGCTTGACCTGAGGCATAGATGTCCATAATGCTACCCCGAACTGCAAATTCACCATGGTCATATACTGTGTCAACCAAATGATAGCCTGCTTGAATCAAACGCTTCTTTTGCTGTTCTAATTCAAACTTTTGACCAACGTGAATATCAAAGTGTTCTCCCAAAACCCACGAAGTCGGCGCTACACGCTGCGCCAAGGTCGAAGCCGAAATCAATAAGACGCCTGTTTGCGGCATATTGGATAAAATTGCGAGACGCTCAGACACAATATCTTGATGAGGAGATAAACGGTCATAAGGCAGAATTTCCCAGTCTGGGAAAATGGTCGGTCGAATACCGTAAAATTCAAATTCACTTTCGAGTTGTGCTAAGTGTTGATTGTTTTTTGCCACAACCACAAAGAGCTTGTTATTTTGTGTGCTTAACGTTTGAATGAATAATGCAGCTGAAGAGCCGAGCAAATTTCCCAGCCAACGTTTTTCGCCTGCTTTTAGTTGTTGCACATTCAGCTGGGAGATTTCTTCTTGGAACATGGGCATGGCTTTAGCGTTTAAAAACATGCGTCATATACTAGCATGATGTCCTCTCGCTGCATGTTATTTTTCACGACAACAACAACATCAATCTAGCGCTAAGTCCTTTTTACAACTCAAATTTATGGCTTTCAAAAGACTTATTTTTTGTCACGTATAAACTGGTAATAATAGTCATTAAGTAGCTTAATCATTCGCTTTAGCTCAGTTAAGTTTTCTAGATTATTACCTAAACGTGCGACAAATCGTTCATTGGCAATTTCTAAGTCGATTTTCTCATTGATTAACATAGCACTATAAAAAAGTGCATTAAGGTCATCAAACTGACTAATTCTACGATTTGAAAAATAGACCAAACGTTCAGCATGTATGGCATTTAGCACAATACCTTCAATGATAAAGCCTTTTTCATCATTATATTCAATCTGATGCTGCTGCAAAAAAAGTTGTTCTGGCGCATCTTTCTTTAATTTAAATAATTGGCTTAATTTACTCAGCATAGACATCTAATCATGGTTCTTCACTCAAGCATATTGTAGTTCTAACTGCTACATTTTGTTAGCGTGTATCGGCTAAAAAGTATAAAAGCAGCGCATTGACTACGTTTATACCTATATATAGTTATAAATGTTTTAGCGAACTTATGCTAAAGATACAACCTTAGGCGTCACCTCAGCAGCCAAGTTTCAAATGAGAAAATGTGACCTAAGGGTTATTAAGTCAACAACCCTTTCTCCAATACCACTCACTGAACTGTTTTGTTTTCCGCAATACACTGTTTACCCATTTCATCACATTTCGCATGACCTAAGATTCGATTAAACAAAGTGAGAATACCAACACTAATTAATTGCTAAACATAGCGCCACTGTAGAAAGTATTGGTCGATTGATATTTATTGACATGATCGTTTTTGAAAATAAAATCATATTTACCTTGAGGAAGTGATAGATGCTCCAATGCAAGATTGGCCAGCACTTCGTTGCTATCCATTTAATTGAAGTGCCCACTCCACCTTTATAGGCATCTATGGTTAGATGCAAGGGAAAAGCGTGTAACCAACTTTCAGATGGTTGGCCCAATTGCTCATATGCCCCCGCAATGGCCTGCACAATTTCAGGAGAAATTTTGTCAAATTTGCAGGTAATTTATACCGACTCTATTTTCACTTGTTCCAAAGCAAGCAGAAAATGCCATTGAATTCCTATTTTCTAATTAGAAATTTGAAAGTTTTACAATGCATTCAAAGTATGAATGCCTTAACAAAATTAGTTCAATGGTGAAATATTCATCTTTTCCATCCATTTCATCACTATAAATACATTTCATAAATGAAACACTTTATATGTAAATACATCTATTTTGCGTAAGCAATAAAAAAACAAAAATTATAACTAGCCTGCTGATTTTACGAAATAAAAGCTTAGAATTCCACTCAACCTGTAAAAATGAATAACAATTGATCAATAAACAGCATATTTTCAACAACTTATTGTTTAATTTTAAAAAACAATTAATATTTACATAAAATATACAAAGACACCTCACAACTGTTACAGAGTGTAATTTTATTTTTATGCTTGAATCGCCGTCTCAAACAAAGCGATTAAAAAATCTCCCAAGTCGGATTTTGCCAAGGAATGCCTATGAGTCAAATTAACCCCACCCTCGTCACATTTTTAGTTTATATCATTGCCATGGTTGGCATCGGTTTGTATGCATACAAGTCCACAAACAACTTTGATGATTACATCTTAGGTGGGCGTAGTTTAGGAAGTGTGGTTACTGCACTTTCTGCTGGTGCATCAGACATGAGTGGCTGGTTACTGATGGGCTTACCAGGCGCAATTTATTTGTCTGGTTTGTCTGAAGCGTGGATTGCTGTAGGTCTGATCATTGGTGCATGGCTCAACTGGTTATTGGTTGCAGGACGTTTACGTGTACACACTGAAGTCCAAAACAATGCCCTCACCCTGCCTGATTATTTCACAGGTCGTTTCGCAGATCGTAAACGTATCTTGCGTATGATCTCAGCGATCGTCATTTTAGTATTCTTCGCGATTTACTGTGCTTCCGGCATGGTGGCTGGCTCACGTTTATTTGAAAGCATCTTTGGCTGGGACTACACCACTGCTCTTTGGATTAGCGCAATTGCAACCATCAGTTATGTATGTATCGGTGGCTTCCTTGCTATTAGCTGGACAGACACCTTCCAAGCAGGCTTAATGATTTTTGCTCTGCTGCTTACCCCAATCATGACTTATCTTGCGATTGATGGTAATGCTGCACAGTTCACAGTCCTGCTTGAAACTGCTCGCCCACAAGCCATGCACATTGTCTCTGAACTCAGCACTGTTGCCATCCTGTCATCATTGGCATGGGGCTTAGGCTATTTTGGTCAGCCACACATTTTAGTGCGCTTCATGGCTGCAGACTCTGTAAAAACAATTCCTGCTGCGCGTCGCATTGGTATGACATGGATGATTTTATGTCTAGGTGGTGCAGTCGGTGCAGGTTTTATTGCGATTGCTTACTTCCAACAACACCCTGAACTGGCTGCTGTGGTTTCTCAAAACCCTGAAACTGTGTTCATGGAACTGACTAAAATATTATTCAACCCATGGATTGCAGGCATTGTTTTAGCTGCAATTTTAGCTGCGGTGATGAGTACATTAAGCTGTCAGTTACTGGTTTGTTCTACAACATTGACAGAAGACATGTACAAAGCATTCATCCGTAAAACCGCTTCTCAAAAAGAATTGGTCTGGGTGGGTCGCTTCATGGTTCTTGCAGTTGCTATTCTTGCAATTTGTTTAGCAAGCAACCCTGACAGTAAAGTTCTAGGCCTTGTAGCTTATGCATGGGCAGGTTTTGGTGCGGCATTTGGTCCACTGATTATCTTGTCTTTGTTCTGGAAGCGCATGACTTTGAATGGTGCTATTGCAGGTATTATTGTTGGTGCGGTAACTGTGATTGTATGGAAAAATGCATTAGGACACTTAGGTCTATATGAAATTATTCCAGGCTTCATCTTCTCTTGGATCAGCATTGTAGTTGTAAGCTTAATGGGTAAAGCCCCTGAAGCTGAAGTAGTACAACGCTTTGAACAAGCAGACAGCATGTACAAACAAGCCATGGCTGAAATGAAAGAAGAATCTACACAACGTTAATTGAACGTGTAGACCAACAAAAAAAGGGGCTTTTAAGCCCCTTTTTTTGCATCTCATGCACTCAATTATTTCGACAATGGTTTGTACTTAAGTTGAATACGTGAGCTTTCTTTGATGACTTCCATCACGGGATAACTACGCGTTTCTTTAACGCCCGGCAGTTGCCACAAGACTTGACCTGAGATTTTTCGGAACTCATCCATACTGGCACAACGAATCTTCACCACAAAATCAAAGCCCCCACTGGTCATATGGCATTCCACAATTTCATCATGCTGTAGTACGGCATGGCGAAAGTCTTCCAAGACATGTGGCGTGGTTTTATCCAAAAGTATCTCCACAAAAACCACAAAACTGGCATTGAGCATGTTTGGATTTAAGCGTGCCTCATAACTCAGAATAAAGCCTTCCTTGGTTAATTTTTGCACCCGAGCCAAAGCAGCCGTCGCTGATAAGTTCACTTCTTCGGCAAGTTTAATATTCGATATTTTTCCATCTCTTTGAAGAATATCCAATATTTTGATATCTGTTCGGTCCAAGCTAAAAATTGGGCTCGTCATCTGAATTAATCTCTAAATAGCATACAAATTATAGTGAGTTATTCGGCATTCTTTCTGTAATCATAAATTAATTACTATAGATCTCTCAACACATTATTGTATGCACAGGATGTAGGCATGAATATGATGGAAAGCAATACGCATTTCAACGACGCTCAAACTCAATTTGAATATATTACCGAATTCAAAGAAAAAAGTGAGCTTGAAGTTGAAATCAATACCGCTTGGCGACGTGCCGAAACTGACTGTGTTCAAAATTTATTAGACCACAGCAAAATCTCTGACGAGATGAATCAACGCATTCATGAACTTGCGTTTGATTTGGCTCATACTTTACGTGAACGTAAAAGCGGCAGCGGTAAAGCAGGTATTGTACAGGGTCTCTTACAAGAATTTGCACTGTCTTCTCAAGAAGGCATCGCGCTGATGTGTTTAGCTGAAGCATTACTTCGTATTCCAGACATGGCGACACGTGACCTATTGATTAAAGACAAAATCAACCAAGGCAACTGGAAAGAACACGTTGGTCAAAGTAACCTGATGTTTGTCAATGCAGCTGCATGGGGCCTGATGTTGACTGGCAAACTGATGGAAACACCAAAACAAAATAGCTTATCAGGTACTTTAACAGGCTTATTGGCACGTAGTGGGCGTGGCATCATCCGTAAAGCGGTTGATGTGGCTATGCGTATGATGGGCGAACAGTTTGTGACTGGCGAAACCATTGGCGAAGCATTACAACACGCTGAACGTCTTGAAGAAAAAGGCTTCCGCTATTCATACGACATGCTGGGTGAAGCGGCACTGACCGATCATGATGCTGATCGTTATATGAAAGACTATACCGATGCCATTCATGCCATTGGTCAAGCGTCAAAAGACAAAGATGTTTATGACGGCCCGGGTATTTCAATTAAATTATCTGCTCTACACCCTCGCTACCAACGCGCACAAGTTGCACGTATGCATGAAGAGTTGTACGGCAAAGTCTTTAACCTTGCTAAATTAGCACGCGGCTACAACATCGGTTTAAATATCGATGCAGAAGAATCTGAGCGTTTAGAAATTTCTTTAGAAATGCTTGAACGCCTATGCTTTGAACCAGAACTCAAAGACTGGAAAGGCATTGGTTTCGTTATCCAAGCATATCAAAAACGTTGTTTCTACGTGGTTGACTACATCGTAGACTTGGCTAAACGTAGCGAAAAACGCTTAATGATTCGTTTAGTGAAAGGCGCGTACTGGGACAGCGAAATCAAGAAAGCACAAATCGAAGGGATGACTGACTACCCTGTATTTACCCGTAAAGTACATACAGACTTGTCGTATATCGCTTGTGCGAAGAAATTATTGGCTGCACCAGAACAAATCTACCCACAGTTTGCAACACATAATGCGCAAACCTTGGCAACCATTTATGAAATGGCTAACCCAGAGAAATACTATGTGGGTCAGTATGAGTTCCAATGCTTACATGGCATGGGCGAGCCACTTTATGAACAAGTGGTCGGTGAAAAGCAAGATAAAAAGTTGGGTGTACCGTGCCGTATTTATGCGCCAGTGGGCAATCATGAAACACTATTGGCTTACCTTGTACGTCGTTTACTTGAAAATGGTGCAAACACCTCTTTTGTAAACCGTATTGCAGATAAGTCACTCGCAATTGATGATTTGATTGAAAACCCAACTCAAACCATTTTAAGCAGTGCAAAACGTGAAAATATCGTGGGTCAAAAGCACCTTTCGATTCCACTTCCTGCTGAGCTTTATGGGCAGCTGCGTGCAAACTCTAAAGGTTTAGACCTTGCAAATGACTCTGCATTAGCTCAACTGAACCAAACAGCTCAACAGTTTGCTAAGCACCAATGGTCTGCTGCACCAATGGGTGAGCACATTCAGACCAATGACGCCGTTGCTCCGCAAAGCATTATCAACCCAGCACGTCACTCAGATGTTGTGGGTTATGTACAAGAAGCAACAACTGAACAAGTTGAGCAAGCATTAAACAATGCCCAGGCTGTTCAAGACATTTGGGCACGTACGGCTAAAGACACCCGTGCGAGTTACCTACTTCGCGCTGCTGACTTAATGGAAGCTCGCTTAGAAGAACTCATGGTTTTACTTTGCCGTGAAAGTGGTAAAACGTATGCCAATGCTATTGCAGAAGTTCGTGAAGCTGTAGATTTCTTACGTTACTACGCAACGCAAATGATTGATCTAGATGCGAATGCAGAAGTTGAGCCTTTAGGCACGATGCTATGCATTAGCCCATGGAACTTCCCATTGGCCATCTTCACAGGTCAAGTCGCTGCTGCATTGGTTGCGGGTAATACCGTGATTGCTAAACCAGCTGAACAAACGCCATTGATCGCAGCTCAAGCAATTCAAATCTTATGGCAAGCGGGTGTGCCTCAAGCTGCTGTACAGCTGATGCCAGGTCGCGGTGAAACTGTGGGTGCACAACTCAGTGCAGCCGAGCAAGTTCAAGGCATCATGTTCACAGGTTCTACTGAAGTTGCCAAAATTTTGCAAAAAACTGTGGCGAAACGTTTGAGCAAAACTGGTGAAAGCATTCCTCTGATTGCCGAAACAGGCGGTCAAAATGCCATGATCGTTGACTCATCAGCACTGACTGAACAAGTTGTACTTGACGTCGTCAGCTCAGCTTATGACAGTGCAGGTCAACGTTGTTCTGCTCTTCGCGTACTGTGTGTACAAGAAGACAATGCCGATGCTGTGATTCAAATGCTTAAAGGCGCAATGCAGCAACTTCAAGTGGGCAACCCATATCTACTTAAAACAGATATTGGCCCTGTGATTGATGCTGAAGCGCAAGAAAACATTCAAAAGCACATCGACAAAATGCGCCAAAAAGGTCATCGCGTACACCAGTTGATGCGTAATGATGCTCAAGACACTGAGATAAATGCAGGTACGTTCATTACACCAACACTAATTGAGTTACCAAATCTCAATGATTTAGAGCGCGAAGTGTTTGGTCCTGTGCTGCACGTGATTCGCTTTAACCAAGGTTCACTCAAACAGTTACTTGAGCACATCAATAGCAAAGGCTATGGCCTGACGATGGGTTTACATACCCGTATTGATGAAACCATTCAAACTGTAATGACCCATGCTGAAGTAGGTAACCTCTACATCAACCGTAACATCGTAGGTGCAGTTGTCGGTGTACAACCCTTTGGTGGCGAAGGTTTATCAGGTACTGGCCCTAAAGCGGGTGGTCCAATTTATCTATATCGCCTAATGCAAAACTGTTCTGCGAAAAAGTTGAATAAACCATTTGCAACAGGTGCTGACTTAAACCCTCAAGTCGAGTTCAGCAACTCTGCATTGTTCCTTGAGTGGGCAACTAAAACCTTCCCAGCAGTAAAATTGGCAAAAATTGAGAACTTCTGTTCAGGCCATCATTACGAGCTGCAAGGTCCAACAGGTGAAAGTAACCAATACATGGTAATTCCGCGTCATGCAGTCTTGTCATTAGCTGAACAAGAAGTGGATCAACTACAACAGTTGAATGCGATTTTTGCAGTTGGTAGCCGTCCAGCGGTGCTTGCAGATAACAGTTTTGTGTTAAGACACATGCCTAGCATGCCTAAAGCATTGGCTCAAGCGTTCCATGTCATTAAAGACATCAAAACTGATGCTTTTGATGCAGTATTACACCATGGTACAACAGCGCAGCTTTTAGCGTTGCAACAGCAGATTGCTGAGCGTCAAGGTGCAATTGTAGGTATTACTCACCTTAGCCCATCACAAACAGCCATTCCTTTGGAACGTTTTGTGATTGAACGCGCTATTAGTGTTAACACTGCAGCTGCTGGTGGTAATGCAAGTCTCATGACTTTGAACTAAGCCGAATTTAAACCTGTAGCCCTCATCGGGACTGCAGGTTTATTATTGTGTTTCCTCTATTGCCAAGTCAACATCTCCTAGTCTGTTTACTTGGCATTTTTTATGCGACTCGGTTTGACTTAATCTGCTCGAAAATTTCCGATATAGCAAAGTATCAAACCATCTGTAACATGAATAAACCCCACGCTTTTGCTGAATATCTTTAGGCTAATTCGGCAAACTTTGTTACCATCTCTTTTTTCAATATGTTTGCGATTTTTACTGCATATGACTTCTTCTTATCAACAACAACTTGACGCCAAAATTGAACGAATTACAGCTCAATTTGCTGAATTCACTCCACCTTCGCTTGAAGTTTTTCAATCTCCTGAAAAACACTTTCGCATGCGTGCAGAATTCCGTATTTGGCATACCGAAGATGATATGTTTTATGCCATGTTTGAACGCGATGAAGACAATCAGAAGAAAGTCATTCATATTAATGACTTCCCAATCGCTGATGCCAGTATTAATCAGCTCATGCCTGTTTTATTGGCAGAATTAAAAAGCAATGATCTCCTCTCAAAACACCTATTTGAAGTGCATTTCTTAGCAACCTTAAAAGGTGAAATGCTGGTTTCACTGATTTATCGTTGCCCACTCGATGAACAATGGCAGGTTTTAGCCAAACAACTGTCAGAAAAATTAAATATTAAGTTGATTGGCCGTAGCCGTGGTCAAAAAGTGGTACTCACCGATGAATTTGTGGTGGAAGAACTACAAGTTTTTGAGCGTAAATATCAGTACAAACAAATTGAAAGCAGCTTTACGCAGCCCAATGCGCAAGTCTGCCAAAAAATGCTCGAATGGGCCTGCAATGCTGCACAGCAGTCAAATAAAGATTTATTAGAACTTTACTGTGGTAATGGTAACTTTACCCTACCGCTCTCAACCCGTTTCAACCGTGTCTTAGCCACTGAACTGGCTAAGTCTTCGGTGTATGCAGCACAGTGGAACATCGAACAAAACCACATCGATAATATTCAAGTCGCGCGTTTATCGGCAGAAGACTTCACACAAGCCTATAACGGCGAACGCGAATTCCGTCGCTTACAAGAAGCAAATATCGATATGAGCAGCTATGAGTTCAATACGGTGTTTGTTGACCCACCGCGTGCGGGTATTGATGATGAAACCTTGAAATTGATTCAGCGTTTTGAACGGATCATCTATATTTCGTGTAATCCTGACACCTTGCATGACAACTTAAAAACACTCAGCCAAACTCATAAAATTTCACAGTTTGCGCTGTTTGACCAATTTCCGTATACCCACCATGTCGAGTCTGGGGTTTTACTGGAAAAAATTTAAACAATTTGTTGCAACTTAAACCGTATAAAAAAGAAGCTCAAATGAGCTTCTTTTTTAATTTTCATGAAAAAAGATAAGCTTATATAAAATGCAAGTATTTCAACTGTCATAATAACGTTAATACCTTGCGCTATAATCGGAATTTTTCGACATCGATCGCTGCTTTTATCTCTCACGCTGACTTGCATTATTTTACAGATTGGTTATATTTCACCCTATATTAGGTTGTAAATGAAGTCTATATGAGTTTTTGGCAAAAGCTGTTTTCAAATGAACAGCAAAACGAGCATAAAAATCAAATTGCTTGTGTTGAAAATGACTGCTCTTGTAAAACCAATGAACAGCTCATCGAAAAGCTTAAAACAGCGACCGATGAAGACGTGATTGTTGGGATTAAAAAAGTATTAGCTTCTCGTGGCTATGGCCGTAAGGAGTTAAATGAACTTCAGCATCGACCTCTACAGTAGTAGAGTCACTGAATATTCATCAAAAAGGCACTTAGATCAATCTAAGTGCCTTTTTTAATGTCTGTACGTCACTCTGCCTATAAAAAAACCAAAGCATATGAAGCACAGTACACTTTGCACGTTTAAATATTATACAAAGTCTAATTTTTTTGTTACCTTACAGGCTCAATATAAAAATCAATAATGTTTGAAAATTAAAGGTTTAAGCAATGAAAAAATTATTTATGGTCAGCACATGTATTACCCTTTTATCTTTAACAGCATGTAGCAAAATGCCAAAAGCCTGTGTTGAGTCTTGGGAAAAAATGGAAAAACTTGCCGAGCAGATGGGTTTGCCTGAAGAACAACTCAAAGAACAAAAAAAGAAATTTGAAGAAGACGTGAAAGCGATGAACACTGAAGAAGCAACACGCATGTGCAGTACCCAAAATTCACTTTTAGGTCTAGTGGATCAATAAACACTACTTCATCTTAAAAGAGGATGCTTGCATCCTTTTTTAATGCGATCACAAAAGCTAAATACTCCTTTCCAATTGGTCTCTTTTATTTCTATCATCGTAAACTCAAATAAGCGAAACCCACTAAACAGTCGATTATTCCCAGCAGAAGCTTTAAAATACAGATAAAAGACAACTGTAATGAATTAGCACGTATTAGGCATGCAACAACAAAAAGTCCACTACCCCTTGGGGGCTCATCTCATAGTCAAACATTTTGGCTATACGCATCACGGCATATATGCGGGGCGTGGACGTGTGATTCATTATTCAGGTTTTGCACATCTTTTTAAAAAGCACCCCATTGAAATCACTTCCATCGAGAACTTTAGCCACGGACGTAAAATTACAGTCAATCAGTACCAAGCCCCCAAATATAAAGGCCGTAAAGTGGTTCGCCGGATGCGCTCACGCATGCATGAAAACAACTACCATCTTATTATCAATAACTGTGAACACTTATGCACGTGGGCCATTACAGGCGTTGAAAGTAGCCCACAAGTCATCAAAATGATGAACCGACTCACTACCATTGGCTATGTCAGCTCCATGATGAGTTTTATGAACAGCCTAATGTTAACGCTGACCACCACCTGTTTTGCCTTGGTGCTCTATATCAAAAAGAAATTACGTGATAAGGCCAAACAGCAGCTTGGGAACTATTTTGAGTTTAAAGAAGAGCGCTCTAAAAAAGATCACTGATGTGAACGCAGTTCAAAAGGTGGAAATTTATCTTCAACCAAGTTGAGCTGGATATCGTATTCAAGCCATGCCTTGGCACCATCTAGTACTGTAGTAAAGCCACCTGTTGCATCCATCACATAATGAATCAGCTCATTACCTTGTAACTCAATATCATAATTTCGAATGATCACATAGGTATTCATGCTGTCGATTTTTTCAAATACAAAATCCACTTTAGTTTTAGACGTGCCCCATTCGATGCAGATCAGCTCATTTTCAACGACTTGTAGGACATGAGTCGAGTGTGTAATTTGGTATTTATCCCATGTCCAATCGACCATTGCGCCTTTTTCTAAATAGCCCGAAGACTGACTAAACCAAAACTTGGTGGTTATGAGTGGATCAATAAAAGCATTAAACACAATATTGACAGAACGCCGAATCAACATCTGAGTTTCGATCACGGTAGTCATTGTTATATCCCTATCACTTTTAAACTTAGTGATAGCACATCTCAACAAACCAATCATATCGAAAATTTGTTATGGCTCAGGCAATCCACTCATTTTCTGTTATGGATTTGTTTACTGCTTTAACTTAAATTGGCTCTATGCGCACTTACTGGTTCTGGCAAGGATTCATTTAAAGAACTGAGCATTTCACGCTCTATGCCCCGCACAATAGCATCTAAAGGCAAGTCATTTTCCTGAAGCCCGAAAGGTTCTTCTAACTCTGCACTTAGCGCATCTAAACCCAATAAGAGATAGGCAATTAAGGCCACGATCACAGGTGACCAAAAACCAAGACTGGAACTTAAACTAAAAGGTAAAATGAGACAGAAAGAGTACACGGCACGGTGTAACAAAACCGAATAAGAAAATGGCAGAGGTGTAGATGAAATACGGTCACAACCAGCGTGAATATCCCCCATTGCCACCGTATGCTTGGTCAGCATACTGTAAATAATATCGCTAATCTCACCACGCTTATACAACGCCGCCAGATCTTTCTGCGTAAGCTCTAATAGATATTGCGGTGGATTAATATGCGTAGCCAATATTTGCCACTGCTCTGCTGTCAGTTGTACTTTGGCTTGATAGTGGTCATAAGTATGACTTTGCTGCCGTAAACGATCTCGAAGCAAGTGGCTAAATAACATGACGCGATACATCAAAACTCTACGCTCTGCATCATTTAAGACATAACTATCACGAATCATATGCCGTGCGTTGGCAATCATTGCGCCCCATAGCTTACGCCCCTCCCACCAGCGGTCATAACACGCTGTATTTCGAAAGCTTAAGAAAATCGAAAGAATCACACCAAATACAGTAAAACCAATGACAGGCACTGCAGGAGCTGTCACGTAATGTTGAGTCGCTAGATAAACCAACAGTGTTGAAATTAAAACACCTACCATCAGTGCCGGAAACACTTTCGGTAAAATGGTGCCGCGCCAAGCAAAGAGTAATGCAAAGCTATTGGTTTTATCTCGAACGATCACAGTGTATTCCTATTGGTTTCGCTACGAAAAGGCTCAACCGAGGTTGAGCCTTATATCTATATCCACATCAAGCAAACAGCGCTTATTTAGGCTTAAAACTGTCTTTTAAGTCTAAAATACGGTTAAACACAGGCTTCTCTGCTGTATGGTCGTATTGATCTGCAACAAAATAACCTTCACGTTCAAATTGGAAACGGTCTTCAGGCTGTGCTTGCGCCAATGCAGGCTCAATCACCGCGTGTACAATTTTCAACGAATCAGGGTTCAAGTTCGCTAAGAAATCATCTCCCACTTCAGGGTCCGACTCTGTAAACAGGCGATCATAAATACGGACTTCTGCAGGAATACCTTTGGTCGCAGATACCCAGTGAATCACCCCTTTAACTTTACGACCTTCTGGATTTTTGCCCAAAGTTTCAGGGTCGATTGAACATTTCAACTCAACAACTTCACCGTTTTCATCTTTAATTACTTCATCACACTTAATGACATAAGCATGACGCAAACGCACTTCACCACCAGGAATTAAACGTTTGAAGCCTTTTGGTGGCTCTTCTTCAAAGTCTTTACGGTCAATGTAAATTTCAGATGTTAACGGAATCACACGCTCACCCATATCTACATTTGGATGACGTGAATGGGTTAAATCCATATCATTAGGCAAGTTGGTGAGCGTAACTTTAAGTGGGTTCAACACCGCCATACCACGCGCCGCAACATTTTCTAGAGACTGACGGATGCAATATTCAAGCATTGCAACATCAACAATACCGTCTGACTTCGACACACCAACACGCTTACAGAAGTCGCGTAGGCCTTCTGGGGTAAAACCACGACGGCGCATACCTACAACAGTTGGCATACGCGGGTCATCCCACCCATTAACATAACCACCTTCAACCAATTTACGCAATTTACGCTTAGAGGTAATGGTGTAGTCGATATTTAAACGGCTAGATTCATACTGACGTGGTACTGCTTCCGAGTGTACTTTCTCAACCACCCAGTCATAAAACGGACGGTGATCTTGGAATTCCAAAGTACATAATGAGTGAGTAATGCCTTCGATTGCATCGGATAATGGATGCGCATAGTCGTACATTGGGTACATTTTCCATTTATCACCTGTTTGGTGATGCTCTGAATGGAGTACACGGTACAAAATAGGATCACGCATATGCACATTTGGAGATGCCATATCAATCTTGGCACGCAGAACAGCTTCACCTTCCGCAAACTCGCCATTGTTCATTTTTTCAAAACGTGCAAGGTTTTCTTCAACTGAGGTATCACGGTAAGGCGAGTTTTTACCTGGCTCAATAAAGTTACCACGGTTCAAACGAATTTCTTCAGGTGACTGCAAATCCACATAAGCATCACCCTGTTTAATCAGTTGAATCGCCCATGCATGGAGTTGATCGAAATAGCTTGATGCATAGCGCGGTTCGCCATTCCACTCAAATCCTAACCATTTAACGTCGTTGGCGATCCCATCTACATATTCTTGTTCTTCTGCATCTGGGTTAGTGTCATCAAAACGTAGGTTACAAAAACCATCAAACTCGTTGGCAATACCAAAGTTTAAGCAAATCGCTTTCACGTGGCCAATATGTAAATAACCATTCGGCTCTGGCGGGAAACGCGTGACTACTTTTTGCGTACGACCTTCAGCCAAATCTTCGGTAATCACTTGGCGAACAAAATCTAAGCCTGGCTGTTGTTCTTGCTGCGCTGCGACAGAGGCATTGTTACTTGGTGTCGGGTTATTTGGCAGTGTTGAAACAACATCATTCGGCTTCATAGTTTAAAAATCACTTTGATGAAAAAAATTAAGGAAAAATAGGGTCCTGCTATACGAGCATAATTCTAACTGATCTATCAGTCGATTTATGAATATTTTACAGCTCCTTAAACGATATTTGATCTATTTTACAAAGAAAATAACGTTTTTACTTGCCTTGTAGTTTACAGTTTGCTTATGCTTCTCACAACCAAAAAACCCATGGCTTTGATGTCCATGATTAGGAGATTACACAATGAGTTTTCCTCAAGTCGAATTAAACACCAATAAAGGTCGTATTGTTCTTGAACTTAACAACGAAAAAGCACCAATCACTGTTGCTAACTTCTTAGAATACGTACGTGACGGTTTCTATGACGGCGTAATTTTCCACCGCGTGATCGATGGCTTCATGATCCAAGGTGGTGGTATGGATGAAAACTTCAAAGAAAAAGCAACACGTGATGCAATTGAAAACGAAGCTGATAACGGCTTAACCAATGACCTTGGTACAATTGCAATGGCGCGTACACAAGCACCTCACTCTGCATCTGCTCAGTTCTTTATTAACGTGGGTAATAACTCTTTCCTTAACCACTCTGGCAAAAATGCACAAGGTTGGGGTTATGCAGTTTTCGGTAAAGTAACTGAAGGCCTAGACGTAGTAAACGAAATTAAAGGCGTTCGTACTGGCAACCGTGGCTACCACGCTGACGTTCCACTAGAAAATGTTGTGATTGAATCTGCTAAGATCATTTCTGAATAAGAATCCCTCCCAACCTCCCTTTAAAAAAGGGAGGAAGTCCCTCTTTTAAAAGAGGGATTTAGGGAGATTAAATTAAAATGGAAACTTCCGTGACCTATTTGTTTATCGCTGATTTACACTTGTCACCAGATCACCCTCGACTCGTTCGGGGGTTTTTAGATTTATTAGATGCTTATAAAAACAAGAATACCCAACTGTATATTTTAGGCGACTGGTTCAATGCATGGATTGGTGATGACTACACAGCCCCTTGGCTAGATGAAATCATTCGCGCCTTAAAACAATTTTCAAATGCAGGCAATCACATCTATTTCTTAACAGGTAACCGTGATTTTGCCCTAGGACAACAGTTCCTCGACCAATTTAATGGGCAACTTTTAGCCGAAGTTTGCACACTCAATCTTTCAGATCACACCATTCGTATTGAACACGGTGATCTACTTTGCACGGATGACGTATCCTATCAGCGCTTTCGTAAAATTATCCGTAATCCACTTCTGTTGAAGTTTTTAAAAAGTACACCGCTTGGCTTTAGACAAAAACTGGCCAATGGATTCCGTAAAAAAAGCCGTCAAGCGCAACAGTTTAAAAGCTATGAAGTCATGGATGTGAATCAAGATGCTGTTCAAGCAGCACTAAAAAATGTCGATTTACTGATTCACGGACACACCCACCGCGCCAATATTCATGATGTCGATAGGAAAAAGAGAATTGTACTCGGTGACTGGAAAGAAGATTCCGCTCAGATTTTAGAAATCAATGCGAATGATCATCTACAAAATTTGGCATTAAAAAAATGGCAGTATTAATGCCATTTTTTTACTATACCAATCAATATTATACATAATGCTAACTCAAGTAATTACCGCCTTAATTCAACTCATTTAGACGGTACAATTGATTAACACCGGTATAAAAGCTCAAACCATCTAAGTTCATTGGAAGAGTTTCGCCAGATTCAAGTTGAATCATATGCCCCACTTCAACCCAGATTAAACCGTGATTTGTATTCTGTTGACGTTTAAGTGGCACCAATTTTACATTGATTTCACTACCATTTACGGCTGTAGCAACACGCCATGTATTTAAAGTTGTCAAAATTTTAACTCACTAAGTGAGCTTTTTGTGATGGAACAAAGAGATTAATAAAACGGGTTTTGAATAATAATTCTGTAGTTACAATGATGATATTCAAGTCACATGCTTGAACTCAGATAGATCACAATCAGCTATATCATAGAAAAGTAGGAACAATACCTACTCGTAGTCTGCATTATACTAGGTTGACAAGATTTAAGCAAAAATAGCCCATTTTTTAATAGAATGACTTTTTTATTATTTTATCTATTTGAAATAAAAAACTTTTCATATAAATACTTTATTCACAGGCGCTTAAATGCGTGTTCAGCCAGTACACATATTCAACTAAAATCTAAGTCTGTTCGAGTTGTAGCGTGATCACAAGTCTCCTTTCATCGGTTAGAATGAGACATCAACAATAAATCGAGTGCGATTATGGATCTGCTAAATATTTCAAAAAGTCGTTATACCACCAAAGCTTATGACCCAAATAGAAAGATCCCTCATGAACAGTTTACTCGATTATTAGAAATTCTCCGCTTGACGCCATCGTCTATCAACATCCAACCTTGGCATTTTTTCATTGCAGAAAACACAAACGCCAAAGAACGAATTGCAAAAGCACTGGTGGGTAAATACGCATACAATGCTTCCAAAGTACTAGATTCATCACATACAATTTTATTTTGTACCAAAGCCGATATTTCTGAGCAACATTTGGAAAATTTATTGCATCAAGATGACCTACATGGTCGTTTTAAAGATGATGCCGCTAAGCAAGGCCAAAAAGACAGTCGTTCAGGTTATGTCAACTATTACCGCAATGAAAAAGGTGATGTGCAGCGTTGGGCCGAAAACCAAACCTTTATTGCTTTAGGTCAAATTCTATTGGCTGCAGGTATTGAAAAAATTGATGCGACGCCAATTGGTGGTTTTAATGAATCCATTATTAGTGAAGAGCTAGGTTTAGCCGAACAAGGTCTAATCCCTTCTGTATTGCTCACACTAGGCTATCGTAGTGATGCTGACTTCAATGCAAAATTGCCAAAGTCTCGCTTAAGCAAAGAAGATATTTTCACGCAGCTGTAATGCTATTTGTTTATAAAAGGGACTTCAGTCCCTTTTATATTTTGGGCCCTGAAAATTGCTTCATCATGTTCAATGCCAAAACAAAAAAAGTGAGGTTGCTGATGTCTGTTAAGCCCAATATACCGATGAAATTTGAATGTGCACATTGCAATAAAATCTATTTAGGTCAGTATCAACATATCATGCGCCCTCACTATCCCGATTGCCCCAATTGTGAGCAACCAGGGCTGTTATTGGGAATTGCAGTGATTGAAGATCTGTTCAAACACCCTTTTTCCTTTGTGCAGATCTATTTTAAACAGACATTGCATAAGCTAAACAAGCCACGCTTGTAATACCCAACACCAATCCGATTGCTGTTGCGAGTTTGAGCTTCTCTTTAAAGAACAGTAGTCCGCTGAATACGCCTAACAGCACCACCATAATATTCATGCCTGCAAAGACCACCGCTGGGCTGTCCTTGAGTAACAGATGAGCTTTGACATAAAGTGCGATATTGGCAAAGTTCAACACGCCAAGACATAAACCTGCCAAGACGTTCTTGGTTAAGCCGATATTTTTCGTGGTCACAGCAACATAACCGACTGACAATAAAAACGCGCAAATAAACATCAGGTTTAACGCAACGGAAAACTGCACACCCAGCCCTGTTGTATATTTGAGTAAGACATCAATCAGCGCATAACCAAACCAGACTAGTGCTAAATACCACACAGCCTGTTTTTGACCTTCTCCACCACCAGAGGCATTGGTAAATAAAATGCACATCACGGCGGCAAGCCCCAAGACTACCCCGACAATTTTGAGCTGACTAAACTGTTCTTGAAAAATAAAATAAGCCGCCAATAAAGATAAAATCACCGACAAACGCTGTGCGATTTCTGTTTTGACAATGCCTGCATATTGTAAAGATTTAGCTAAAAATAAAAATACACTCGGCAACAAAACACCAAGCGCGACAATCAGCCACCACGGGGTATTTGAAATAGAAACGTGACTTAGATCAGGTTTAAACCAGAAGTAACACAGTAAACTGGCTGAAGCATAGTTCCAGCTGATCATCTGGATCGGATCAAATCCTTTGTTTTTGCCCCATTTTAAAAGAATGGAGACCACCACACTACAACAGGCCGCAGCAAATATCAGTTCCATAGCACACTCTTATTATTGTCGCCTCGAATATAAACACACATAGAAAAGCCCACATCAGGGTGGGCTTTTCCAATATAAATTATTCAAAAAGAATTATTTATAACGATCAACCATTTTCTCTAAAGAAATTGGACGAATCTTGTCGGCATTGCCCGCTGTACCAAATGCTTCATAACGGTCAACACAAATTTGTTTCATTGCGTCTACAGTTTTCGCGAAGAATTTACGTGGGTCAAATTCGCTTGGTTGTTCAGCCATCATACGACGCATTGCACCAGTCGATGCTAAACGCAAGTCTGTATCGATGTTGATTTTACGAACACCGTGCTTAATTGCTTCAACCAATTGCTCAACAGGAACACCATAAGTTTCTTTGATGTCGCCGCCGTACTGGTTAATGATCGCTAACCATTCTTGAGGAACAGAGCTTGAACCGTGCATCACAAGGTGGGTATTTGGCAGCGCCGCATGAATTTCTTTAATGCGGTCAATTGCCAAAATATCGCCTGTAGGTGGACGCGTGAACTTGTATGCACCGTGTGAAGTACCTACTGCAATTGCAAGCGCATCTACATTGGTATCTGCAACGAACTGACGTGCTTCTTCAACTGAAGTTAAAAGTTGAGAATGATCGAGAACACCTTCAGCGCCTACGCCATCTTCTTCACCTGCCATACCCGTTTCAAGGCTACCTAAACAACCGATTTCACCTTCAACTGAAACACCGCATGCATGCGCCATTTGTACTGTACGACGAGTTACATCAACGTTGTATTCATACGTTGTTGGTGTTTTACCGTCTGCACCCAATGAACCATCCATCATCACAGATGAGAAGCCCAATTGAATTGAACGTTGGCAAACGTCTGGATCTGTACCATGGTCTTGATGCATTACCACTGGAATATGTGGCCATTCTTCAATTGCAGCCAAAATAAGATGACGTAAGAATGGAGCACCTGCATATTTACGCGCACCCGCTGATGCTTGTACGATAACAGGTGAATTTGTCGCATCTGCTGCAAGCATGATTGCGCGCATTTGTTCTAAGTTGTTTACGTTGAATGCTGGTACGCCGTAAGCATGTTCGCCGGCGTGATCCAAGAGCTGGCGCAATGAAATAAGAGCCATAATGTCCTCCCAGTTGATGCGACATATTCTACATGCTCAAAGGTTTCAATTCAGCAACAAATAACACTATTTAAAAAAAATCCCCGCAATTGCAGGGACTTTTTACGAAATTCGCGTGTATTTAGTGTGCTGTAGCTGCCGAAGCCTCTACCGCAGGATCTGCTGTTGCAGCATCTGCTGGTGCATTTGCAACTTCAGCAGGAATGTCTTTGTTCTTTTCATCCAACTCTGGCTGATCAATCGCATCAATTGCCGCTTGTTGTTCAGCAGTTACAGCTTCTTCAACTGCTGCTGTTTCAGATGCCGCAGCGGTTTGCTCTGGTGCTTCATTTTTCTTACAAGCAGTCAGTGCCAATGGTGCTAACAAAAGTGCAGCAAGGGTCATTTTTAAATTCATAATGTTTTCCTAGAACAGATGATTTAATGCCCTGTAGTTTATTTCAGCATTATTTCATTTTCATGACTGAATGATGAATAGATTTGTTAAGTTCATAAAAAAAGGTTGACTGAAGTCAACCTTTTTAAAACAGCATGAGCACACAATAATTATTGTGCACGCTCTATCAGCGCTGCAACTGCTGGAAGTGTTTTACCTTCGACAAACTCAAGGAAAGCTCCACCACCGGTTGAGATATAACCAATTTTATCTGCAACTTCGTATTTATCAATCGCAGCTAAAGTGTCACCACCACCTGCAATAGAGAAGCCAGCAGATTCAGCAATCGCTAAAGATAAAGTTTTTGTGCCTTCGCCGAACTGATCGACTTCAAACACACCTACTGGACCATTCAATAGAATCGTTTTCGACATTTTTAGAATGTCTGCAAATGCTTTTGCCGTTTCTGGACCTACATCCAAAATCATGTCATTGTCAGTCACATCTTCAACTTTTTTCACGACTGCTTTAGCAGCAGCCAATGAACCCAAGAAGTCTGCAAAATCGATTTCAGAAGCATCTGCTACTACAACATCCGTTGGAAGCGGCACAGAAACTTTTGCAGCAATCGCTTTTGCTGTGTCAATCAAATCATTTTCACACAATGATTTACCGACATTGAAGCCTGCTGCTGCCAAGAACGTATTGGCAATACCACCACCCACGATCAATTGATCACAAATGTCAGAAAGTGATGTCAACACATCTAACTTAGTCGATACTTTAGAACCCGCAACAATAGCAACCATTGGTTTTTCAGGTGTTTGTAATGCACGGCCAAGTGCATCTAACTCAGCCGCCAATAAAGGACCAGCCACTGCAACTTTTGCTAAACGTGCCACGCCTTCAGTTGATGCTTCTGCGCGGTGTGCTGTACCGAATGCATCCATCACAAATACATCACAAAGTGCTGCATATTTTGCAGCAAGTTCTGGGTTGTTTTTCTTTTCACCCACGTTAAAACGGCAGTTTTCAAGGAGTACCACTTGACCTGCTGCCACTTCAACACCATCAAGGTAATCCGTCACTAATTGAACGTCTTGACCCAATGCTTCAGTCAAATACGCAGCAACAGGTGCTAGTGATTGTTCTGGTTTTGGCTCACCTTCAACTGGACGACCAAGGTGAGAATAAACCATTAGGGCTGCGCCTTGTGCTAACGCTGCTTTAATTGTTGGTAAAGCGGCGCGTAAACGTGCATCGCTTGTAATCACACCATTTTTAACAGGAACGTTTAAATCTTCGCGAATAAGAACACGTTTACCCTTTAAATCGAGGTCAGTCATACGCTGAAAATTCATGTAGAGCTCTCTTTCTATATATAAAAATCGCGTCGATTTTAAATGATTATGCAGAAAAAGGTTAGCTTCTTTTGCAGAAAAGCAAACGAAAGGCAAAGTTTTGCTATCATAGTGAAAAGTCTCACTAGATTTAGCATTTATGTCTATTCATCCTGATCCAAATCTAAACCGTTTAAACGTTTTGGGTGAACCTTTAGCCAGCTGTTGTTATTCCCCGATCACGGGGTATTTCCGTAATGGTTTTTGTCATACAGCACCTTCCGATTTGGGACAACACACGATCTGTGTCGAAATGACCTCTGAGTTTTTAAATTTTTCTCAGCGAGTGGGTAATGATCTCATTACCCCTGTGCCTGAAGTTGGCTTTCCAGGTCTACAACCTGGTGATTTTTGGTGTATCTGTGTGACCCGTTGGGTAGAAGCTTATCAGGCCGGTTTTGCGCCTCCTGTTAAAGTTCAAGCTTGCCATCAAGCTGTACTCTCCTATGTCCCACTGAATGTGCTTATGGAATATGCAGTCGAATGAATACTTCTGAAATTATTTTGGCATCAAGCAGTCAAACTCGTAAAGACCTCATGAACCGTTTACGTCTAGACTACCGCTGCGTTGTGCCTGATATAGACGAATCGCCTCGTGGTGAAAGCCATGCCGATGATTTAGCCAAACGATTGGCTTATGAAAAAGCGCATTTCATTGCGTCACAAAACCCTGAAGCAATCGTGATTGGCTCAGATCAGGTGGCATGGCGTGAAGGTGCACCCGATATTTTTATTGGTAAGCCATTGAGTACTGAAAAAGCCATTAAACAGCTACAAGCCAATTCGGACAAAATTGTCTACTTCAGTACCGCACTCAGCGTACAGCAACACTCAACAGATTTTGAACGTAGTCTGGTTGAGCACTATAAAGTTAAGTTCCGTAAACTGGCACTGCCTGAAATTCAGCGTTATGTTAAAATTGAACAGCCACTGATGTGTGCAGGAAGCTTCAAGTGTGAAAGCCTTGGTATCAGCTTATTTGAACAAATGATAGGACAAGATCAAACCACGTTGATGGGTATGCCTATGATTCAGTTGTGTCATATTCTGCGTGAATTAAAAGTGCTTGTGCCTTAATTCTGTAGCAGTATTTTTAGATGCTTCCCCAATAAATTGAACAGCAGCAGATGTTGCTGTTCAATTTTGAGCATTAAATGTAACAACAGCAAGAATAATATATAGCCAATCGCTCAAAGCTTTTTAGACGAATTTGCTGAAAGATAAGCTTGAATGAGTCGTTTAAAGTACATTCTAATGAATAGACTACGGTATAGCATAATGACCATAAAAAGAATAAGAAAGGAAAATAGACCAATATTATTAGGGTCAAAGCTACTCACACTTACCCTCTGTCTAAAGAGATATTTGACAAATAACAATGCTAATACCAAATAACCACATCACATTTTATTATATAGCGGATGATCTTCAGCGAGACTTTTGGCTTGTCTAAAAAGTAAAATATGCTGATATTGCGGTACCTTAGCCAAATTTTTTGTTTTATATATCCTATCGATTGTGGATGATTTTTTCGCTAATTTGGACTGACTTTTCTCTCTTTCTTTTTGCAATATCTCATTCGCCATTTTCTAGGCATCTTCTTTACTTAACATTAGGGTCTGTTGACATTTACTGTTCATAATTAACCCTATAAAGGTAGCCATAAAAATATACAGGCTAAAGCAACAGAACTTTGATAATTTCTT
>NZ_LSOD01000018.1:16229-37491 GCF_001592855.1 Acinetobacter sp. BMW17 | reverse complement strand
ATGGTACGAGGCATAGCGAATAGTAAAATTGGGTTTGGCGATTTGATTTTACTACTTCGCTATTTTTTTAAGCTAAAAGTGTCAACACACCCTATTTTTCTTCACTATATTTTAGATCGATTATGCTGTAAAAATTTTGATGCCTACAATCATAACGACTGAGACAAACTCAATTTATTTAAATAAATCTAACGATACTTGCACATAGACATTCGATCATAAGACAATAGTCACAATATTGTTTTAAATTTGCTTAGGCTATTTTCATGTCCCAATCTCTTGATGTTCTTGGCGGTATTACAGCTGAACAATTCCTTGCCGAATATTGGCAAAAAAAGCCATTATTGGTCCGCAACGCGCTGCCTGAAATTATCAATATTTTAGAACCTAGCGATATTATGGAACTGGCTTTAGATGAAAATGTCACAGCTCGTCTCATCAAACAAAAAGACCGTGACCCAAATCAGTGGTCGGTCAAGTCTTCACCGCTGTTAAAAGCTGACTTCCAAAAGATGCCAAAACTCTGGACTTTATTGGTTCAAGCCGTAGACCACTACTCTTTTGACTTAGCAGCACTGTGGAAAAAATTTCCTTTTATTCCGCAGTGGCGCCGTGATGACATCATGGTGTCTTATGCACCTAAGGGTGGCTCTGTCGGAAAGCATTTTGACTTTTACGATGTCTTTTTAGTTCAAGGTTATGGTCATCGTCGTTGGCAGTTGGGTCAAATGTGCGATGCTGAATCTGAGATTGTTGCAGGCCAACCTTTAAAATTACTGCCTGAAATTGACGTACATTTTGACGAAGTATTAGCACCAGGTGATCTACTTTATGTACCACCAGGTTTATCACATTTTGGTGTAGCTGAAGATGACTGTCTGACCTTCTCTTTTGGCTTCCGTATGCCAAACGTCACCGACATGGTAGACCGTGTAGGCGACAAACTGTCTGATAACGCTCTGCTGCGTAATCCATTGCTCGATATTGTCCGTGACCAACAAAGTCCGATCGGTCAATTAACACAAAACGAATTGGATTATTTAAAAGCAGAAATTTTGGCGCAGCTACAAAATTCAACTTTGCTTGAAGATGCTATTATGACCTTGATGTCAGAGCCGAAATACCCTGAAAATATTCCTGAAGCTGAAGAAATTGGCACAGGAGATTTAGAAGGTATTTTAGATCAAGGCTATCAGCTGATCTTAGAACCCGCTTCTCGCCTACTTTATACTCACGATGAAGATGAATTCTTATTTTGGGCCAACGGTGAAGGGCTATGCATTTCAGAGCAATGTGCACCATTACTCAAGAATTTAGCAGATGGTGAAGCACTGTTACTTGATGAAAGCTTGTATGATGCCGATATTCTAGAAGATATTGCGATGCTGATGAACGAATCTGTCTTAATGCTACTCCCACCTGACGAAGCTTAAGCAAACCAAGTGCTGAGGAATCTAATCTACTCAGCACTTTCTCCCTCACCAAACCTTAAACTGGCAATAATTTTGGTACAGCCTTTTTCAGATTCGATATTGAGCTCAGCACCAATTTTTTCTAAACGCATTTTCATACTGCGCATACCAATGCCCATCCCGTGGTTAAGCACACACTCCACATTAAAACCTATACCATCATCCTGAATAATCATGACTAGGTGAGTTGTACTTGGATAATACATTTTTACATCAATATGCCGTGCTTGGCTGTGCTTCACAATATTGGTCAAACTTTCTTCAAGCACACGAATTAAAGTCAAACATTGTAGTGCTGTCGGTTGTATTTCCCATGCCTCCGGAATGCTCCAAGTCGCCTCAATGTCCAACTCATCCATGATCTGACTAAACCGATGCCGAACAGGAGCAATCCATAACACTGGATTATCTGGCGTTTTGTTATTGGTTAAAGAACCACTGTCAATAATTTGTCTTAAATCATCTCGAAGCAATTTGAGGATGGATAAAAATTGTTGATTCGACATGGTGCTGGAGCTCTGATCCACTAAAATCATGGAACGAACCAAAGATGCACCCAAACCATCATGCAAATCATGTGCTAAATGAATACGTTCTTGTAAGCGGACATTTTCAAGCTCTAATTGATGTCGAGCATATAAACTAGAGGACAGATTACTGGTTACAAAGCTTACTCGCTGCTCAAGTTCACTATTAAATCTTTGTATTTTTTTAATATTTTTATCTAATCGCGTTGCAAGAATAATCACAATGAAAAAAGTGATCACTGGTGAAGTGTAAGGCGACAAAGGCTGATGCTCATTAATATGTCCATCAAAAAGTATTGAAATATCGTAAAGCATGACCACAAGAATCAAACTTAAACAAACCGCTAACAAAATAAAATCACGGCGCTTGGTCTTATAAGCACGATAAATCACAAAGCAGAATGATGCGATAAATAATGCAATACACAACAAGAAAATCACAGCAAATACGATATTGACCATCAAGCTCGGGATAAACAAGATGGTGACAATACACACTGCAGCAACTAAAAATAAGGTTTTCTCTAACTCAGCAAACTTTGTCTTCACAAAACGTAGCAAGTAAATGCAAAAGCAAACATTGTATAAAACAAAAAAAGTCAGGTTAGTTTTCATGACCCACAAGGAGTTTGGATATGGAAACACTTCTCGGTTGATGACATTCCAAATAAACAATACCCAAAACAAACAGCTAACAGAAAACCACAAAAATGTCGTTTCATTGCGTCTAAAAAACCAAATGACAAAGCACACCAAACCCAAGGTGGTGGAAATGACTAAGTTGACTTGAAACAGCGTCCTTTTATTCCAAATTCTTTTTTGTTGTTTATCATATGCTGTTGTGATATCAGAAAATTCTAAATTACCTAAACCCGGACTTTCATAACTATTACCAACCACATAGACCCAAATTTCATTGTTTTTTTGTTTTAAGCTTTCGACAGGAAGGATCCAAAAACGCGGGGTATTCCAACTTTTGGATAGAGGCTCAACTAAATGCTTATCTTTCCAAAGTAAATTTCGATTAAAAAAAACAGCGCCTGCGCTACTCATGCCCTCCACAGAAAATGCTAAAGGCTGCTTCAGTTCATTACTGTCGTTACAACTCCAATGCCAATTAAAATGGTACCAAACGCCGCCATCGTAATGTGGCCAGCGTTCTGTCCATACGTCAGGATTTTTGACCTCTACCCATCCCGTCTTCGGAACAACATCGATAGAACTTGTTTTCACCACAGAAATTTTATCGACATTCACTTTACAGGTTGGACTAACAACAAAGTTTGTTTGTGCGGAACTGGCAAAACTAAGCACACACAAACACAGTGTGACAAAAATGCTCAGCCAGCCATTTCTCATAAAATACCTAAAGAACGCGCAGTGCTGACTGCTTTGGTTCTTTTTGAAACAGAAAGCTTGCGGTAAATATGCTTAATATGGCTTTCAACGGTATAGCGCGAAACAAATAATTGCTCAGCAATTTCGCGGTTACTCAGGCCTTGTGCCACCAAATTGAGAATTTCAGTTTCTCGATTGGTCAGTTGATCATAGTCCTGACCATCCAACTGCTCTACACGCTCAGTTTGGGGGGTATTTGAGGTTGAGATTTGATTTAAAATCTCTTGGGCAATAAAGGGGTCAATCGGTGCACCACCGCGCAAAATACTCCGTATCGACATCAACACTTCGGCATCATCACGTTCTTTCAATACATAGCCATTCGCTCCCGCTTTAATCGAGGCAAATAAGCTTTGCTGTGTACTCCATGCCGAAATTACTAAAATTAATGCGCTTTCATCTATGTCTCTGAGTTTTTCAATTAAAGTGATGCCATTTCCATCAGGCAACCCTAAATCGACTAAGGCTAAAGAAATCGGTTGTGAGGCAATGATTTGCATGGCTTCAGCTAAATTTTTAGCAAAAATCAGCATATCTTGACTATAGCCCAGTTCCGACAGAATCAGATCTAGACGTGAGCGAATCATGGCTTCATCTTCCACGATTAAAACAGGTGCAGGCAAAACAGTTTCCTTATTTTTCACTGAAGCGTCCCCTTTTTCTTATCATTCTTGAACCACACTATACCGATGCAAGCTTGGCCTAACCTATCCCTAGAAGTAAGTAATTTATAATTTTTTCTTTTGAACAATAAGCGCTTATTCATATTCATTTTATATACTTTAAATTCTGAAAGATATCAATCTGTACAAAATTTATCCATAATTTTAATATTGGATTCCCACAGCAAATAATAACGGGCGTAACAACAATTTATTACTTGTAGATGAAACAGAGACTTGGCACATTAGGTTTAAACAATCTGGAAGGATGCCCAGCCATATGTCTAGCCCTGCTCAATCCATACGTCATAAATTACTGAATACATTTTTTTCACGGCACTCCATTTGGCTACTGTGTATTTTTATTTTTTTGAGCATTTCTTTTTTTCATTATAGCCATACTCCCATCTATATTAATTATTTTATTTCGGACACTTTCCTGAACAGTATTTGGCTGATTACAGGTTTACTGAGTCTTGTTGGCTTGCATGATGTTTTACAAAATAAACATTCTATCTTAAAGAACTACCCGATCATGGGGCATTTTCGTTTTATTTTTGAAGATTTCCGCCCTGAAATTCGCCAGTATTTTATTGAGGCCGATCAAGACGCACTGCCTTTTTCGCGTATGCAACGTAGTTTAGTATATCAACGTGCAAAAAACCAAAATGCAGATAAACCCTTCGGCTCCATTATCGATGTCTATGCGGACAATTACCGCTTCATGACTCATTCACTGAGCCCATGCACACCTGCTGACCCTAAAACCTTCCGTATTCTGGTGGGCAATTCGCAATGCTCACAACCTTATAGTGCTTCTATTTTCAATATTTCAGCCATGAGTTTTGGCAGCCTGAGTGCCAATGCTATTCGCGCTTTAAATAAAGGAGCACAAATGGGTGGTTTTTACCATGATACTGGCGAAGGCAGTTTAAGTCCGTACCATCTTGAATATGGAGGCGATATTGTTTGGGAGTTAGGCAGTGGTTATTTTGGTTGCCGTACTCTAGATGGTCAATTTGACCCTGAAAAATTTGCCGTTCAAGCCAAGCGACCTCAAGTCAAAATGATCGAAATCAAGCTGTCTCAGGGAGCAAAACCCGGTCATGGCGGGATTCTACCGAAAGATAAAATTTCTGAAGAGATTGCTGAAATACGAGGCGTCAGTCGTGATCATGACTGTGTTTCCCCCTCAAGTCACTCGGCTTTCAAAACGCCAATTCAGATGATGCATTTTATTCAAAAACTGCGTGAGTTATCTGAAGGTAAACCAGTCGGTTTCAAGCTGTGTATTGGTCAGCCTTGGCAATTTATGAGCATTGTCAAAGCCATGCTGCATACCCAAATTATTCCTGATTTTATTGTGGTAGATGGCTCCGAGGGCGGGACTGGTGCAGCGCCTATCGAGCTGATAGATAATATGGGCGTACCACTACGTGAAGGCTTACTTTTTGTACACAATACACTGGTCGGCGCGGGTTTACGTGATCAGATCAAAATTGGTGCCAGTGGTAAATTGGTCAGTGCCTTTGATATTGCTAGTACCATGGCAATTGGTGCAGATTGGGTCAATTCTGCACGAGGGTTTATGTTTGCGGTGGGCTGCATTCAAGCACAAAGTTGTCATACCAACCAATGCCCTGTCGGTGTTGCAACGCAAGACAAAGAGCGTCAAAAAGCACTACATGTGCCCACTAAAGCCGAACGTGTGCTGCATTTTCATGACAACACATTAAAAGCACTTTCGGAAATGATTGCTTCAGCAGGCTTAAAACATCCAGCAGAAATTAAAGCACGCCATTTAGCACAGCGCATTAATGACCGAGAAATTCGAAATTATGCGCAGCTACATTTTTGGTTAAAAGATGGTGAACTGCTGTCTTGTGAAAATAAAGATGAAGAGAACTTCTATTTCCGTATGTGGAATATGTCTAAATTAGAACATTTCTAAATAAAAAGGAGGCTGATAAAGCCTCCTTTTTATTTTCGATAAGAGAAATCACAGAATGTTAGTAATATCCACTCGATGAACCCTGCGCATGTAAAAAGGCTGGGATTAGACCTGTTAATGCCGCACGAATATCCGAACGCTCATTGATCAATTGATGTGAACCTTCCTCCAACATCAATAAGGTCTGTAGGCGGAACTTTTCACGAATAAACTCAATGTTATAACGCCAGTCTACCGTCTGATCCAAGGCACCTTGAGCTAACCAAACTGGAATACGACAAGCTGGGCGCTGCTCCATTTCCAACATCCATTTGGACATAGCCAAAATCCAATCCATACCCATCATGCGAGGTTGTAGCGGATCTTTTAAACGCACAAAGCGTAAGAACTCTGGGTTATGGTTATTCCGCCTAAAATGACGCGGCACTTGACGTTTAATCCGTCTAATAATGCCTAATCCAACCGAGTTATGCCACCAAGCGGATTTTGCAGGTCGAATGAGTGGCGACAACAACAAGACACGTTGTACATAAGGGTTTTCACGACGTTCGGCAAACTCAAGCAAATGATGCATCAAAATTGCACCACCCGTGCTCTGCCCTATGCCTAACCACGGTTGCGGCAACTGCTCGGCATGTTTAACATAACGCACCACAGCATGTAACACATCTTGATAATGATCAAAATTTTGAATATTCGCAGGTGATCCATCACTGAGTCCATGCCCCGGAAGATCATAGGTCAGTACACTAAAGCCTTGTTCAAGCAACTCTTTAATAATAGGTTGATAAATTCCGCTATGTTCTAAATAACCATGCAACAGACAGACTGAACCTTTGATTTTTTCAATTTTTGGTGCAAAAACTTGGACATGCAACTTAAATAAGGGCATTTGAACATAACCTTGCCAGTGATCACAGTCCAACGCATCTAAACCGTATAAACGACGATAAGATACCATCTCCACCGATGCCTCATACGGCTGGTTTAGATTCAAAGGCATTAAAAGCTGTGGTGTTGTCTCACGACTCGGCACAGGAAGTTCAAGCTGTTTGAGTACCGATGGATTTAAAAAAGGAAGTTCAGGCATTATGGAATCTCCCTACAGTCACTCGAACCCAACAGTACATCGCGTATCGTTGCGAGCATTTCATAATTGGCACGGCGACTATGATCATAATTTTGTTCACTTGGACGCCATTGGGTTAATTGGGTCGGCATAGGTGCCTCAATCGGCTGTGTTTCGATACCATTCAAAGCAAATAAACGACGTGTACGTGGCATATGATATTGATCTGTAATTAAAATCACTCTAGGCGCACCACCTTTTTTCTGCAACAGCAAAGAGCTAAAGCGCGAGTTTTCGCAGGTATTCATACTACGATCTTCCAATAGTTTCGCATCGACTCCACGCGCCTTTAACCATTTTTGCATATACGGGGCTTCGACACCGCTAAGCACAATGGGCAGCTTGAACTGTTTTTCGACCTGCAATGTGGTTTCAAGACGTAGTCGCGTATATTCATTCACCACAATATCTTTACGGTTTTTATCTAAAGTTAATCCACCACCCAAAACGACTATGGCATTCGGCATGTTTAATGCCGCTTTTCTCTCTTCATTTTGTGCATGTATTTGTGCGATGTCCTGATAGATTTGTTCATCTATCGGCTCTTCCTCTACAGTCTCTACTTTATGCGTTTTTAAAAAGTCGAGATAATTTTCCATCAGGGCTTTATTTTCTTTGCTATTCAGCTCTAGTAGTTCTTTGACATTTTCAGCCGGGTCAACCTCAGAACTTGCCGTCTCAACCACCAAAGGAATTTGAGGCTTTTGCTCTTTTTCTTGCTCTTCACGCTGTTCAGAAATAATTAACTGTTGCAGTGCTTTATAACGCGCCTGAATCGTGGTTAGGTTTTGCGAATTATGTTCTTTGATTTGCTCTTCCATCAACTGTAAGTACGCTTGGCGGGCAATCCACAAATCAGAACCTGGTTCTAAGCTTTCTTGCTCACTGAGTGCTGCCATTTTTTGACTTTGTGCTGCAACTTCATTGACGTCTACAGGGACAAAGGCATTCAATGTCGCCACAATCAGCTTTGAATAAAAAGGCGTATAAATAAAAATCATTAAACAGCCGAAAAATGCAAACAGCACCGAAGTGATTTGCATTAAACGCACCATTTTATGGGTTTTACTCATACGCTTAATGATCCTGATGAGATTGGATTAGACCCGCCGAATTAAATAGCACAGGCTCAGGTTCCAACAAAACTTTAAATTTATTATACACATCCTGCTGTACTGCACGGTATGTGCTCTGTACATCGTTCAAATCTGCATTGGCATAATTCACTAAAACCAAGGCTTGTTTGGCAAACATCCCTACCACACCGAGCTGCTTACCTTTCCAGCCCGATTGATCAATCAACCAACCAGCTGCGATTTTAACATCACCATTCAGCTGCGGATAATGTGGCAGTTTTTCAAATTGTTGGGCTAAAAGGTCATAAGCTTGCTGACTAATAATTGGATTCTTAAAAAAACTGCCTACGTTAGGAAATTCTTTCGGATCAGGCAATTTACTTTGACGAATCTGAATCACTTGTTGTTGTAAATTAAAAGCAGTGAGCTCATCACCCACGGCTTGTTTTAAGTCACCATAGCTAATTTTCAAATCTTCTTTTTTCAATAACTTGAAAGTCACATGTGTAATCACATAGCGATTTGGATCATCTTTAAAAATACTATGACGATAACTAAATGCACAGTCTTTAGCTTGAATATCGCTAAATGTTTTCAACTGTCGGTCATAGACTTGCACGCTTTCGATGAACTCACCGGCCTCTACACCATAAGCCCCAATATTTTGTACAGGAGATGCACCCACGAGGCCTGGAATCAATGCCAAATTTTGTAAGCCAAATAGATGGTGTTCTGTCGTCCAAAGCACAAAGTCATGCCAAACTTGACCCGCACCAACCCGTATAGTTGTGGTAGTTTCATCTTCAGACAGGTTTTCTACGCCTAGAATGTTCATATGCACAACCAAAGCATTAATTTGTGCGGGAAGCAGCATATTACTTCCACCAGATAGAATCATGACATTCAAAGCGTGTTGCTGTGCATAATCCAATGCGTCTACAAGCTCATCTGGACTGTGAATTTGAACATAATGAGAGGCTATCGCATTTAAGCTTAACGTATTAAAAGGTTTAAGCTGTTTTTGTGTTTCGATTTGCATGCACGAACCTTAATTACTGTTCAAATTGTTGTTTAAAAATACTGACCCACGCTTGGCTGCTCGACTCACATTGGTCAAGAACACGTTCAAAACCATCAAAGCCACCATAGTAAGGATCAGGTAATGCTTGCTGCGGATACTGTGCGTCATGCTCAGACATGAGTGCAACTTTAGCGCGGAGAGATTGAGCACCAAATTCAGTTTGCGCAGTTTGATACAACGCTTGAATATCATCAAAATTACGATGATCCATCGCCAAAATTAAATCGAAATGGACAAAGTCACGGGCCTGTAACTGTCGTGCACGTAAGCTGGATAAATCATAGCCCCGTTTTAAAGCATGTTCTTGACTACGCAAGTCAGGTGCTTTGTTGGGATGGTAATTACTGGTTCCCGCCGAATCGATTTCGATATTGAGCTGATGTGCATCACAAAAATGTCTGAGAACCACTTCTGCCGTGGGAGAACGACAAATATTTCCTAAACAGACACATAACACCTTATAGGGCGCTGTGAATGACATAACCACCTCGAAACAGCTTTATTTTCAAGTGTCTTATGTTAAGTTATTTAGAGGATGAATCCTATAGAAGTACAAAACAATATTGTTGGATAAGATATAAAAAAGGATGCTGTTATGAACCAATTTCAATTTCAAACTGTGCCGAATATTATTTCTGGCTTAGGCAGCATTCAGCAACTCAGAGGCATTTTAACAGCACGTCCTTATCAGCATCTGTTATTGGTTACAGATGCAGGCATGTTAAAGCATCAGCTTCATCTTCCCATCTTAGAAATATTAGAAGATCTCTCGCTCACTTATAGTATTTACAGTGAGGTTGAAGCAGATCCAAGTGAGCAAATTGTTTTAAATGCGGCTAATTATGCCAAACAGCAAAAGGTAGATATCGTTTTAGGCTTTGGTGGCGGCAGCTCTATGGATGTTGCAAAAATTATTGCCATCCTCAGCCATCCTGCACAGCAGCAAAAGTTATCAGATCTTTATGGGGTGAATAATGCCCAAGCACCTCGTCTACCCTTAATTTTAGTCCCTACCACTGCAGGGACAGGCTCTGAGGTCACACCAATTTCGATCGTCACCACAGGTGAAACGACAAAGACTGGAATCGTAGCACCCGTTCTTTTTGCTGATGTAGCAATTTTGGATGCGACTTTTACTGAAAACCTGCCGCGTCATATTAGTGCTGCTACAGGCATTGATGCGATGGTACATGCGATTGAAGCTTATACCTCTAAAATCAAGAAAAATCCCTATGCTGACATGTTGGCGAAACAGGCTTTAAAACTGCTGAATCAAAACCTCAGTTTGGTGCTAGAAGATGGTCGAAATTTAGAAGCTCGACAAAATATGTTGGTCGGTTCAATGCTGGCAGGACAAGCCTTCGCCAATGCCCCAGTCGGTGCTGTTCATGCACTTGCTTATCCATTGGGTGGGCATTTTCACATTTCTCATGGACACAGTAATGCCTTAGTGCTGACAGAGGTTTTAAAGTTTAATCTGCCGCTAGCTAAGCAACATTATGCGGAACTGATCTGCTGGCTAGATCCAAAAAGTACAGGCTGTACCGATGGCCTTTCTGATCTTTTCGTCGATCATATGCAAAACCATTTAGACCGCAGTGGTTTAACCCTAAAACTCAAGGCATTGAATGTTTCTGAACACAGTCTAGACCAGCTTGCAACCGATGCCATGTTACAAACACGCCTACTACAAAACAACCCAAGAGAACTAGAGTGGCAACAGGCACGCGAAATTTATCAAGCCATTTACAGCTAAGCCATATAATTAACTTAGGCTATTTATAATACGATTTTCAGGATGATATCGATGAGACAGGCTGCAAAGACACGTGACCAATTTCATTATTTTTTACCGATTCAGACACGTTGGTCGGACAATGACCTCTATGGCCATGTCAACAACGTCACCTACTATAGCTATTTTGATACTGCCGCAAATGCCTTACTGATAGAAAAAGCAAATTTTGATATTCACCAATCCCCTATTATTGGTTTAGTGGTCGACTCAGCATGCAGTTTCTTACATGAGTTGTCTTATCCTGAGATTATTGATGTTGGTGTGACTATTTCCAGAATAGGAAACTCTTCACTCACTTACGAACTTGCCATTTTCAAATTTGGTCAAGAAACTGCTTCAGCTCAAGGACATTTTATTCATGTTTTTGTAGACCGTGAAACACGAAAAAGCACCCCTATTCCCTCTGAAATGCGGAGTGCTTTGCGCCACTACTTAAGCCATGACATTACTTAAGTTGGATATTATGTAATTCACCCTCAAAAGTTTGTACAAGACCTTTGACCGTATCTTCATTTTGCAGTAACTCATGCGCACGTTGAAATGCTTTTTGCTTGCGCTGCGCCTGCATGGTGTAAGGCGTAATCGTTTCAACTTCTGCATATTTCACATCAAAACGCGTCTGAGGCCATTCAGCTTTGAGCGCATCTTCTAAGACATGACGTAATTGGGTGAGGAGCTGCTCATAACGCTGCGGAATCATAAACACAGACTCGGCATTAATTTGCCCAGCCATTAAACCTTGCTGAGCCAACTCTTGTACCGCGGGTGATAAGCCGCTACTTCTAAACCAGTATTCCCACTTCTCCACCGTCCACTCACCGACCAACTTCTGCGGTTGTAGCTGCAAAATATCTTGTGGCATTAAATCGACTGATGCAGATGAAACCTGTTCAGGTTGAGCAGGCTCTACAATAGCAGTAACAGTTTGCTGGCTTTCATTTTCTACAACTTGAGAGTCCTCAACATTAGCAACTGAAAGTACTTCACTTGCTAAATCAAACGACTCCGCTTGCACAGCAGGTTCAGCTATTGCGATGACATCTTCAAGGGGAGCATCATTTTGAGTTTCTAGGTCTAGCGGTACAATTTCATCAAATAAGAAATCATCACTATTCGGTTCATCATCATTGCTTTGCGCATTAAATTCGTCTGCTTCATCTAAATCGAACAGCACTTCATCACTTGAAGGATCGAAAACGATTTGATCAGATTGCTGAGATGTATCCACTGGTGGTTTATTATCTTCGGGGCTTTCTGAAAGATTTCCATCATCAAATTCAGGCTCTGCATTCTGAGTTATTGCAGCGTCTTCAAATGCCGCATCAACGTCTGCATCTTGAGCATCTTGCTGCAAAGCCGTTTCTGGATCAGAAGTCAGTATTGCCGTTTGTTGTACAGATTCGGATTCAACTACAGCGCTATTAGCCTGAGCCACCAGCACTTCATTCGGTTGTAATGGACGGAACGCCAACATACGCAGCACCGACATTTCAAAGCCTTGCTCTTGGGTGACTGCTAGCTGTAATTCAGCACGTCCTTTACATGCAATTTGGTAATAAAGTTGCAAGTCTTGCGCAGCAATTTGCTGAGACAATTGCATGATTTTTTTATTAATTTCAGCACTATATTTGAGACTAAGTTCTGGCAAATATTGTAGTAATGCCAATTCATGTAAAGTCGAAATCAGCTGATCCAAAACTAAAGATACATCCAATGCTTGCTGGCGGAATTGCATCAGCAACTCACTCACCCGTTGTTTTTGGTTTTGATGTATCGCAAGGATCAGATCATAAATAATGGTACGATCGATTAAACCCAACATCTCTTTGACATCTTGATGCTGGATAGCGCCCTGACCGTAAGCAATCGCTTGGTCTGTCAAAGAAAGCGCATCACGTAATGAGCCTTGGGCAGACTCTGCAATTTGCCAAATCGCATCTTGTTCGGCTTGAATGCTTTCTTTATTTAAAATATTCCCCAGATGCTCAGTAATTTCATCTACAGCCAACGGACGTAGTGTAAATTGCAAACAACGCGAAATCACGGTAATTGGGAGCTTTTGCGGATCTGTCGTTGCAAAAAGGAATTTCACATGTTCAGGTGGTTCTTCCAATGTTTTGAGTAAAGCATTAAAAGAATGCGTAGACAGCATATGTACTTCATCGATCAAATAGACCTTAAAACGACCTTGTGTCGGCGCATAAGGAACATTGTCTAAAAGTTCTCGCGTATCTTCAACTTTAGTCCGTGATGCCGCATCGATTTCAATCAAGTCAATAAAACGACCTTCATTCACGGCAGTACAGGTTGGACATACTTCACACGGCGTCGAAGTCACACCTGTTTCACAGTTCAAGCACTTCGCCAAAATACGGGCAATGGTGGTTTTTCCGACCCCACGCGTTCCTGTAAACAAATAAGCATGGTGCAAACGCCCACGCTCTAAAGCACTGGTTAGTGCTCGAGAAACGTGGTTTTGACCCACTAGCTCATTAAAATTGCGAGGACGATATTTCCGTGCAAGTACTTGATACATGTATGCTCCTTTTTATAGGCCTAAGCATACTGTTTTTTTGCCAAAGAGTGAATGGAGTGAGTTAATTTACAATCGAAGATCCAACAATCTTTTCTATTTGATCACTTTGTAAAACATTAAATTCATATTTAGAATCATTTTGATAAAATACTATTACTTTATCCTGATACATATCCAAAAGCTTTACTTCATTCCTCTCCCCCTTTTCACTTTTCATAAAGACAATAGGAGCAGTATTTATATAAGCGATTTTGATTTCTGCATTTAAAGCAGTTGTACAGATAAGAATAAAAACAAGGCTAACTCTTCTAGTTATATTATTTAATTCTTTACTAGAAACTGTTTTTAAAAGTGATCCCCAAGTAAATGCTGTCCAAAACATTACTTCTGTTGTAATAAGAAAACCAAACTTTTGAAAAGCAACCAATACAAAATAAAGTAAGACTATAGAAAAAACTGCGTAACCACGAACAAAAGACTTTCTCTTCTTATCTAATAAATTCTTTATTGCATCCGCATTATCCTTATAAAGAATTTTTCTTTTTTTCATGCAAAGTTTAATAATAAGCTTATAAATAGCTTCAGATGCAAATGCTCCTAGAATTAAAATTACTACAAGCGCTAAAACTCTCAGAACTTCAATAAAAAACACCGATGGTGGTAAAATAGATAGCAACCAAAGTGCATCTAACCTATAGTAAAAATAGGTTTGTGAAGCCATTGTAACAACAAGCGCTACTGCCGAAATAGCAGCAATAATATCTGTTAGGCTAGATTCCTTAAATTTCATATTTTTACAAGCTAATTGATTATTTCCAAATTATCCAAAAATTCTCAATATTTCAATAATTAAACTAAGAGCTAGCCATTTGAAAATTAAGCCAGTTTCACTAAAATAAAATCACTCTGCATTTGATATTTTTTTCCAGTCACATCTTCACGTATTTCTAAAACACGATCTTCTAAATCGACATAAAGTAAATTTCGCGTGGTTACGTTCACCAACTCTACCTTGTGCTGATCTTGAGCATTAAAACGAAGTGCTCCAGTCAAAGTTTCGATTTCATTATGGCCACTCAAACTTTCTCGTTTTAGGGTATAGGTCATGTTTTCATGCAGCTCTAGTGCAACTGCCATACCCGGACAGTCTTCACAACGGGACAAACACCCCATACACGGCGTTGTCCCCTGATAACTCCCAACCCACGCAGGAATAATCTGCTTTTGTTCTGCCACTTGAAGTTTAGACTGATCATGTTGCGTTTGATTCGCCTCGGAACAACCTAACAATAATCCTGTAGCAACCAGCGGGATAAGAATGGGAGCCTTCATGTCACAAATATTCAAAACCTAAACCGCGACGAACATAACATATTTTAGACGATGACTAAATCTCAGACCTGTCAAAACCAACCTTTTTTGCCTGTTAAGACCGCATCTACGCAGCGTAAACTTTCTTGGCTCAAAGCCCAAAGTCGATAATCCCCAGTTAAAGAACCTGTAGCAAAGTTATGTGTATAAGCAAAACTTAAGCCTCGCTCACTATCGCCCCAAGCCCCTGAACCATTAAAGCCCATATGACCAAAACCTTGCTCTGCGGTTTTGCCTAGGGTTAATATACGGTGATACCCCAAGCGCCAATGCATAGGTATCGGCATCACACGATCTCGATAGCTATATTGCACTCGACTCAACTCAGAAAACACATCTGGACGAATCAACTGCTGACCTTTCCAAATTCCTTTTTGAGATAGCATCGCATACACTTTGGCTAAACTATTGGCTGTAAATACACCATTTGCCGCCGGAATAATCGCCTGAATTGCATCATCACGATAAAAGCTGACCTTTTTCATGCCTTTGGGAATCATGCCATCCTGAAAGTCTTGTGGATCTTGCCCTGACCACTGCATCGCTTTATCCAGCAATGAAACTTTACGCACTTTCGTTGGACTTTTTTGATTTGGTTGGATAGCTACAGAACGAGTAATAGGTCGTGCGATACGTTTTAATTCAGCACTCGGTGCACCAAAGTAAGCCCCATCTAGCTCAAGTGGCTTAACTAAATAGGTTTGAAAGAGTTCAGTTAAAGGTTTCCCTGTTGCTTTTTCCAAAGCACCACCGACTAGCCAACCAAATGACAAAGGTTGATAAGCAGCATCTTCACCAATTGCAAAACGTGGTTGTGCCTTTTCAAATACGTCTAACATATGTGTCCAGTCCAACATTTCTGTTGCATCGGCAATGTTATTACGAATATCAAATAATCCGCTTTGATGACTCAGCACATGTCTTAGCGTCATCTTTCCTTTACCATTTTGGGCAAATTCAGGCCAATAATCCGCAATCGGTTGGTCGTAGCTCAGCACACCTCGACTGACTAAAATATGCGCCAAGGTTGCGAGCACGCCTTTGCCTGTCGAATAACACACCGACATGGTATTGGCCTGCCAAGGAGAATCTACCGCTGCCAAACCCGTATAGATATCGACAACTTTTTCACCCTGAAAATATAAAACACAGGCTGCACCACCATATGCTGAACGAGCATCCTGTAAACGGCTAAACAGATGGGCAACACTTTGAAAACGTGGGTCAACATAGCCTTGGTAATGGTTCGGATTCGCTTGTAAATATTGTTTTAAAATTTTCATTTACACATCCTTGTATTTTTAAGCTGGCATAAAAAAGCCCAGTGTAATCTAAACTGGGCTTTTTAAAATTATAGTGCTTTGACCTGTCCCGTCACATGCGGTTTTTGATTCTTACTATTTCGAATTAAGAAAGCGGTATTTACACCATCTGTAGCAGTCATAAAATCGACTGTTGAGGGTAAATACATCGGCAGTTTAAACCAAACATCCGCTTCATAAGCATCAGGCAATGTGATCGAAGCCAACGCTCGCGCCTTACTCCACATGCCATGCGCAATGGCTTGTTTGAAACCAAAGGCTTTTGCTGTCACCGCATGAATGTGGATGAGGTTGAAGTCGCCCGAGGTTATTGCATAACGACGACCTGTGTTTTCAGAGACTTCCCAGACTGCATTCGGCTGATAATCTGGAGTCGTTGCTTCAACTAATTTTGGTGCTGTTTTACCATCGGTCTTTTGACGTGCTAAATACGTGGTTAAGGCTTCAACCACCACTTCATTGCCAACTTTCACCGTGGTAATAAAATCGAACTGAACACCTTTATCATGTGGCTCAAGCGCGCCATATTTACATGATAAAGTGAGGGTTTCATTGACACCAACTTTACGCATTTGTTTGACTTGATTGCGAATATGTACCAAACCTAGCACAGGAAATGGAAACGGCTCTTGCCCCATCATGTGCATTTGTAGGCTTTGCGATAATACGGCCAAATAAATCGCAGGAATATAACCATTATTTTTAAAGCCACATACTTCGTTATAGGCTTTCAAATGCTTTTGATCGACGTTAAAAGAATCCACCACATACTCAACCTGCGGTAAGACTTTTTCACCTTTTGGCTTTTTAAAGATCAAACCTTGAATGACTTTCGGATAAGCCATATATGGTTTTGGAAGTTGACTAAAATGGCGAGTCTTCATACTGAACCTTTGAGAAGTTTTTATTTCAATATTTTTGAAAGCTCCTTCTCCCTCAGGGAGAAGGTTGGGATGAGGGAAAACTCCCTCCCTTTTATAATATAAAGAATTTATCCCTCCCTAAAGGAGAGATAAATTCAAGCTTTTAAATTAAGCACCCAACAAACTTTGACCACAAACACGTACAACGTTGCCGTTTAAACCAGTCGATGCTGTCGCTGCAAATAAAGCAATGGTTTCAGCAACATCTACAGGTAAACCACCTTGGCTCATCGAGTTCATACGGCGACCCGCTTCACGGATTGCAAATGGAATCGCAGCAGTCATTTGCGTTTCAATGAAACCTGGTGCAACCGCATTGATAGTAATGCCATTCGTCAAAGTTGGAGCAGTAAATTTAACCACACCAATGACACCTGCTTTCGACACAGCATAGTTGGTTTGACCTAGGTTACCCGCAATACCTGAAATCGATGATACACATACAATACGACCATTGGTATTTAAACCCTCGTTGGCAAGTAAATAATCATTTACACGTTCAATTGCAGACAAGTTAATGTTAATCACCAAGTCCCAAAGCTCAGGCTTCATATTTGCCAAAGTTTTGTCACGAGTAATACCTGCGTTATGCACGATGATGTCTAAACCACCTTGAGCAGCTGCCGCAGCTTTAATTTTCTCACCAGCATCATTTGCAGTGATATCAATTGCCAGTGTTGAACCACCGATCTCACCTGCAACACGGTCAAGATCTGCTTGCTGCTGTGGTACGTCTAAACAAATCACATGCGCGCCATCACGTGCCAAGACATGCGCAATCGCTTCACCAATACCACGGCTCGCACCTGTCACTACAGCAGTTTTACCTGCCAGTGGTTTAGCCCAGTCTACATCTACAACATCAGCTTTAGAAACACGAATCACTTGACCAGAAACATAAGCAGAACGTGGAGATGCTGCAAAACGTAAAGTTGACTCAAGATTTGCTTCTGCACCTGCATCCACATAAATCAAATGTGCTGCAATCCCCTTTTTAAATTCTTTACCGACAGACTTCACGAAGCCTTCAAGCGCGCGTTGTGCAATCGCTTTTTTCACGCTACCCGCAGTTTCAGGTGTCGTACCTACTACAATTACACGACCAGAAGCAGCCACTTGACGTGCGATAGGATTAAAGAAGTTATATAACTCATTGAGTTGCTCTGATGACTCAATGCCAGATGCATCAAAAATAACAACTTTGAATTTAGACTCTTTGTCGCCTGCATTAAATGCACTTAAATTTAAGCCCACTTGAGCCGCAGCTTGCTGTAACTGTGCATTGTTACCTGCATAGCTATTGGCGTGAACATTGGCCAACACTTGCGCAATTGCACCAGATAATGAACTGTTTGCTGCTGCACCCAGTAAAACAGCACCTTTAATCACAGGCGTTGCTGACTCAAAACGGTCTAAAAAAGTTGGTGCAGGTAAACCCAAATTTTTAATGACAAATTTACCAATTGGAGATTTTGCAAAAGTTTGGTATTGATCAGTCATGTTTTTATCTCTCATACAAATTAATTGTTGATGGATTCAAAGATATCCTTTTAACTTCAAAGTGATGTCTAGAGTCTTATATTTCAATAGTTCCATCGGTTTCTATAGAATCATACTTGAGTTATAGATGATATGTCTTGACCTGAAAGCCTGTTGCAATGTCATTCTAGTCAATTCAGCCATTTTTATAATATGCTAATGTACACCCTAAGAATAGATTAACATGCTTGGAAAAGCCTTATGAGCAAAACAACTCAAGAAAATCCAGCAGTGGAAAATTCTGCTACGGAAACTGTGTCAAATACATCAAAAAGTACATCTCGTAGAACTAAAAGTACTGGCACAACAACCCAATCAGTAAATAATACGACTAAGCCGACTCGCACTCGTGCTGCGTCAACTCGTAGTAAAAGCCCCGCTTCTTCTACAAATGCTTCAAAACCAAAAACTCAAACTGCTGTTCAACAGGATCAAACCATGAGTCAAAACACTGTTCGCCGCGTGGCTATTATCGGTGGTAACCGTATTCCTTTCGCTCGCTCAAATGGCGCATATTTCACCGCTTCGAATACAGATATGTTCACAGCAGCGCTAAACGGTCTTGTTGAACGTTTTAACCTTCAAGGTCAACGCCTTGGTGAAGTGGTTGCTGGTGCGGTACTTAAGCACAGCCGTGACTTTAACATGACCCGTGAATGTGTACTAAACACTGCACTTGCACCAGAAACACCTGCTTACGATATTCAGCAAGCATGTGGCACTGGCTTACAAGCAGCTTTCTTAGTTGCCAACAAAATCGCACTGGGCCAAATTGAAGTGGGTGTGGCTGGTGGTGTAGATACAACTTCTGATGCACCAATTGCGTTTGGTGATGGTTTACGTAAAGCATTGCTTGAACTCAACATTGCAAAAACGGGTAAAGACCGTTTAAAAGCTTTAACTAAAATCAACCTAAAAGACTTGATGGATGCGCCGAAAAATGGTGAGCCACGCACAGGTCTTTCTATGGGTGATCACCAAGCGATTACTGCGCTTGAATGGGGTATTGCACGTGAAGCACAAGATGAACTTGCTGCATCTTCACACCAAAAAATGGCTGCGGCTTACGAAGAAGGCTTCTTCGATGACCTGATCACACCATTCTTAGGTTTAGAGCGTGACAATAACTTACGTGCTGACTCTACGGTTGAAAAACTTGCTAAGCTCAAACCAGCTTTTGGTAAAGGCGATGCACGTACCATGACTGCGGGCAACTCAACCCCCCTTACGGATGGTGCGTCTTGTGTGCTTTTAGCATCTGAAGAATGGGCGAAAGCAAACGGTCACGAAGTGCTTGCTTACTTAACCTTCCAAGAAACAGCTGCTGTTGATTTCGTTGAGAAAAAAGAAGGCCTATTGATGGCACCTGCTTATGCAGTTCCACGTATGCTTGAACGTGCTGGCCTTAAACTTCAAGACTTCGACTACTACGAAATTCATGAAGCATTTGCATCGCAAGTTCTTTCAACGTTGAAAGCTTGGGAAGATCCAAAATTCTGTAAAGACCGTTTAGGTTTAGATGCTCCACTCGGTTCAATTGACCGCACTAAACTCAACGTAAAAGGTTCTTCACTTGCAGCAGGTCACCCATTTGCTGCAACTGGTGGCCGTATCATTGCTACTGCTGCGAAATTGATTAACCAAAAAGGTTCAGGCCGCGTACTGGTTTCAATTTGTGCCGCTGGCGGCCAAGGTGTAACAGCGATTATTGAAAAATAATCTCGCCTTCGCCGTTAAAAAGCACCTCTTTTGAGGTGCTTTTTTACTGGTCAAAATAATCAGTTCAATCTATAAATAAAATCATAAAATAACCAAATACAAAACTATGCGAAATTCATCCCTATTGTTGGCTTATCTCAATACACCAATTCGCTGTTATTATTTTTACCTCATTCCCTTAGGACTAGCACTCCTTGTGGTCAGTTTTGATGTTCACTTTCAAGGAGTATTTCCAACCACCATCGCATCCAACTTGTCGAGTCCGCATAAATTTCTCAATGACTTTTTTCTATTTGTACTTTCATCTGTATTGCCCTTATTTTTATCAATTATTTTCGCGTACAGCTCAACAGACAACAAATCCTGTCCATTAAACAACACTACGCAAAACTGAATACACAACAATGTTCAATGTTTAGCCCGTTAGGCTTATTGTTTTTTATTTTTATGTTGCTATTTTTCTGCTTAAGCTGGTTTTTGATCAGTGATGAAATCCCATACACAGATTCCAGTACAAAGAAAGGCGCAACCATGGTCTATCTAAAAGGCTTTGCTCATCCGTATATTAGTGCTGTAGTGAATAGCTTACACTATGCCCTCACGGTTCTTTTTGCCTTGATGATCCCTTATATTTTCAATGTCAGAAAATTCACATAAGAATCACTGTCTTGTCCTGAAATAGATTGACAGTATTCCACTTCAAACCGAGTTAAGCAATTAGCTCGGTTTTAGTTTGCTCATACATCTGATTCGGGGTG
>NZ_LSOD01000018.1:0-16129 GCF_001592855.1 Acinetobacter sp. BMW17 | reverse complement strand
GCCCCAGGTTGAAACTTAATACGAGATCAAAGGGGTCAATTTTACTTTGCCATTTGTAAGGTAAAAGGGGTCAATTTTAGAATGCCGTTGACAGACACATTCGCTTTCGGATAAGTTCCTTTAGAACCTAGCCACTTATCAATATTAGAATCATTACTATAAATAGGGTTATAGAAGTTATCAGCCACTCCTGTAGCATAACCATAACTATAACGCTTATCTGCTCGGTACATCGAACCAGACAGAACGACATTATGGCTTAATGTACCAGTATTAAATTTGGTTTTAACACCCACTTCACCCGTATGGTTTTTATCTTTTCGTAAAATTGTTGAGGCAGATAAAGAGGCAGCGCCCGTTTCAGTATTGCTGAGTTGCTGACTAGAATATACGCCCGCTTCTTCACTAACACGGAAACCATAAGCAGCATATGCAGTCACTGCATCATTAAAGTCATATTCTGCACGATAACTACCAAAGACATCTTCCTCATTAGAATATGTCCATGATTGTCCATGGTAATCCGCATATTGTGATGCACTTGGAACCGAAGTTACTGCATTGGTCAAACGCAAACTTGGACGGTTTTCTTTAAGACGGTTGTTGTTGTATCCTAAATCACCTGATATACGCAGTTGATCACCACGATAATCAAGCGCAATCGAAGCCAACCCAAGCGAATTATCTTCTTTATCAACTTCTGTACCGCCGCCATGGTATGCCGTATTTACACGTACGCCATATTCATCATTTTCACCAAAACGTTCGGATACATCACTCGATAAATAACCACCATTAAAATCTGTACCTGCTGTTACACGTTTAAGCGGTTCATTGGCTGCGCGTTTAGGCACCAAGTTAACAGAACCACCAATGCCAGAACCTCCCGGCATTGCACCATTTAAAAATGCTGAAGCACCTTTGAAAACTTCAACTCGCTCAAATAATTCTGTAGGAATGTATTAACGCGGCAAAATCCCATACAAGCCATTATAACTTGTATCATCAGAGGCCAAAACGAAACCACGAATAAAATAAGTTTCCTGAAAGTTACCAAAACCTTTCGCTAAACGTACGGATGGATCAGCTTGTAAAACATCCCCAACACTCTTTGCTTGACGTTCTTGAATGTATTGGTTGGTATAGCTAGTTAAGCTAAATGGGTTATCTAAATTTTTCTGGTTACCAAAGACACCTACTCGGCCGCCACTTGCAACCTGCCCCCCAGCGAAAGCTTCCATTAAACCATTTGCAGAAGCATCGGCACTTGCAACTATACGGATTGTTTCCAAAGCTGTAACATTATTCGCCTGAGATGATGAGTCAGATTCAACGACTACTGGAACTTCGGCAGCATGTGAAATACTGTACCCAGATACACATGCCATCATTAACACCAATGGTTTCAGCTTAACCATTTCCTACCCTTTTTCATCAATCTAAAATTCGAGCCTGATAGTAAATGAGAATTGATCTTAGTCAAACTGATTTAATTCTCATTTAAATTGTAAATTCAAATGAGAATTAATTATTTCATTGTTATAACTTATGACGTCAGACAACTGATTGACTTTTACTTTAAGATTCTCATATTACTAGTCCATCTAATAGCAAAACGATTGCAAAAGAGGCAAAGCAGCACCCTGACATCTTATAAAGCCAATTGAGGCGCTGAGTTAAAAAATGATTCCAGCGCTTCCAACTCAATAACTTAAGCACCAACAGGTTCCACATCAAGACCACAACCACCATCCATAGACTCATTAAAAGCAAGGTATAAACATCAAATTTTGAATAAACCAACAATATCAAACTACTGTAGAACATCATATTTTTAGGATTCAGCAAACTAGACTGTAAACCTTGAGTAAAACATAGAATTTTAGTTTGATGAGGTATGGGGTCATGTGCTTGAACTTCAACATTTTCATGATGCTTATAGCGAAAACACTGCATAGACAAATACAATAAATAAGCAACACCTAATCCGCGTAGTAACATCAGAACATAAGTATGAATATGCCCAAGCCACACCAGTAAAGTAAAAATAAGCGCTAGAATAAAAGCATTCCCAGCCACTATACCGAGAACTGTATATCGTGCCCTGCTTTGACCACTATTTAATGCCGTCATCAGAATCAGGAAAAAATCAGGCCCTGGAGAAAGCAAAGCCACAAAATGCTTCACAGCAATAACAATAAAAAGCTCCATCACTTATCTCTCTTTAAAAGTGAGACAAGCCTAACGACGGATTAAGATCAACTCTTGGATAAAATTGCGCGATGTTGCTTTTGATAGAGCTTAGGTGTGGTGCCCGTTAAACTTTTAAAAACACGATGAAAATGACTTTGATCACTAAAGCCCAGTGTATAACTCAGTTGTGCTATATCCATGCCTTGTTTTAAAAAGGTGCGTGCATCATTAATTTTATGATTCAATTGATAAGCGTGCGGCGTCATGCCTAAAGATGATTTAAATAGCCGAATAATGGCATACCGACTCAACTGGACTTCTTGCGACATTTGCTCTAATGATAAAAACACGTCGGCATCCTGAATCATCGATAAAAGCTGCTTAAACTCTTGCTGTGCATAGTGTTGAGGAGCAAGAAATTCTAATTGAATATATGGAAATAAAAGCTCAGTAAGTGTTGTGATTAAGCTTTGTTCTTTTTCCCAATAAGACAGTGCAGTATCAAATAATTGACTGTTAAGACAACTAAAGTCATGATACATCTTAGGCTGTTTATACAGCACGGGTTTGAACTGTGGTATGTCTTGATAAGTATCTTTATGTGCTGTTTCTTGTAATAACTGATTCAACCAATGTGCATCTAAATGCATCATTTGGTAGCTCCAAGCCTGATCTGGAACAGGATTACACTCATGTTCTACATGTGCAGGAACCAATACCAAGGTACCCGCGTCTATGTTGTTGCGTTCCACCAAAATGACTAGTGAAAATGCTGTTGCCTTGATCCACCGCTCCAATTGAAAATGTCGGATGACTATGGGCTTTATAACAAGCACGACTTGCACATGCCCGACGTGTTTCCACATAAGGCATGCGCGGATCACTCCAAAATTCAACTGAAGCACCTTGCTCTTTCATCACTGACGACACATCAACAGGTTATTGTTGTAATGCTTTTTCAATATCTGCCTGAATCGCCTCAGGCTTGGTGGTTGGCGCATATCGATTAATTACTTTGCCATCCTTACCAATCAAGAATTTTGTAAAATTCCACTTAATGCCGCTGCCGAGAATCCCTTTGCTGTTATTGGTTAAATACCGGAATATGGCGTGGGCTTCAGGGCCTTTAACATCAACTTTGGAAAACATGGGAAAAGTCACCCCATAGTTTTTCTGACAATACGTTCCTATTTGCTCATTGCTACCCGGATCTTGCCCCCCAAACTGATTACAAGGGAAGCCTAACACCTCAAACCCTTGTGCATGATATTGCTCATAAATTTTTTCTAATCCCGCAAATTGTGGTGTAAAACCACATTTACTGGCCGTATTGACGATGAGTAGCACTTCGCCCTCATAGTCAGCAAAGGATTTATTTTTTCCATCTAACAATTCCGCTTCAAACTGATAAATGTTGGTCATGGATAAGTATCCTCATCACTTTTTTCTTGTGTTTCTAGTTCTAATGAAGCCGAGTTTACACAGTAACGTAAACCTGTAGGCTCAGGTCCATCTGTAAAAACATGGCCTAAATGAGCATCACAGTGATGACATACAATTTCGGTACGCACCATGCCATGTGTTGTATCTTGATGCTCTTCTATCACAGTCGTATTGAGTGGCTTATAAAAACTTGGCCAGCCGCAACCACTGTCATATTTATTTTCAGAATTAAATAATGGCGTACCACAACAACGGCATACATAAGTGCCGGCTTGTTTAGTATTCCAATATTTCCCCGTAAAGGCTGGTTCCGTCCCCTTTTGTCGCGTAATGCGAAATTCGTCAGGTGATAACTCTCTTTGCCATTCTCGGTCTGTTTTATTGAGTTTTCCCATGATTACGTCCCTTTCTATCTTGCTATTTAAAATAGGATAATCCTATATTTACGTGATTCATCTTAAAATTTCTAGTGTTTAGTTCACAATTTACAAAAGACCTATAATTCCAATAAAAGCAAAAAGAAAGCATTTTATAAAAGAGGTAAGCAATTTATTTTATTTAATGCTTTTTTGTGAGCAAATTTAATGTTAGGCTTGTTGACATTCTTGCTCAGGATTAAAAAAATGTCGCAAAAAAAGAGCGTTATTTTTAAACATCTACTGCCTGTGATTAAACAATATCAACAGGTAGGGTTTACGCATGAAAAAATTGTTGCTTTACTCAGAGATGAACATGATCTCGATCTAGTGACAACTGAAACATTTAAAAGCTATTTATACCGTTATGCAAAAGTGACCTCCACTCTTTCCGAGAACATCAAAATGCCGAACACTCTCCAAACCCCACGCGAAATAAAAAAATCGTCTAAGCTCGAGCATGTTTGCTACGACATCCGTGGACCAGTGTTGCGAGCGGCCAATGAAATGGAAGAAGCCGGTCATAAGATTATCAAACTCAACATTGGTAACCCTGCACCCTTTGGTTTTGAAGCTCCTCAAGAGATTATTAATGATGTAGCTTTAAACCTGCCAAATGCAGTGGGCTATACCGACTCAAAAGGGATTTTCCCTGCGCGTAAAGCCATCTGTCAGTACTATCAGCAAAAAGGCATTTTAGATATGCACGTTAATGACGTGTATATCGGCAATGGTGTCTCTGAATTGATCGTGATGGCGATGCAAGGCTTGTTAGATGATGGTGACGAGATGCTCGTGCCAATGCCTGACTATCCCCTTTGGACAGCTGCGGTGAACCTTTCAGGTGGGACTGCCATTCATTATAAATGTGATGAAGAAAACTTTTGGTATCCCGACATTGCAGATATGGAGAGTAAAATCACACCACGTACCCGCGGTATCGTGATTATCAATCCAAACAACCCAACAGGTGCAGTTTATCCACGCCATGTACTTGAGCAAATCGTCGCATTGGCTAAAAAGCATGATTTGATTTTGTTTGCAGATGAAATTTACGACAAAATCGTTTATGACGGTATTGAACATGTTTCTGTAGCAGCATTAGCTGGTGACCAACTCTGCATATCTTTCAATGGTTTATCTAAAGCATACCGTATTGCGGGTTACCGTTCAGGCTGGATGGCAATCACAGGCGATAAGTCTCGTGCAGTCGACTATATTGAAGGTTTAGACATGCTGGCTTCTATGCGTTTGTGTGCTAACCACCAAGCTCAGTATGCCATTCAAACTGCTTTAGGCGGCTACCAGTCAATCAATGATTTAATTCGTCCAGGTGGTCGTTTATACGAACAGCGTAATATTGCTTGGCAAATGTTGAATGATATACCGGGTGTATCTTGTGTTAAACCTGAAGGCGCGATGTATTGCTTCCCGAAATTGGACCCAGAAATCTATCCAGTTCAAGATGACGAAAAACTGATGCTTGATCTACTTCGTGCGGAAAAAGTACTTCTGGTTCAAGGCACAGGCTTTAACTGGCCAACACCAGATCATTTCCGCGTAGTGTTCTTACCTGCTGAAAATGAACTACGTGAAGCCATTACCCGAGTAGGTCGTTTCCTTGCGAAAATGCGCTAATTGATCACTTTAAAAAACCGTACTTTATGTACGGTTTTTTTATTTACAAAACTGTAATACTTCGCTTTTTAAGTTTGGCATAAGTTTAAATTAAGCAGCCACATTGCTGTGATTCCATGTACATGATGGGGAGTCGCTTATGGGGACAATTGCGGTAACATCTTGGAAATACAATGCTTCCACACGCTATTTAAAAATTTTCTATGCCGATGGTTCAGGCGAGCTGTACCACCCTGTGCCTGAATTTATTTATAACAACTTAGTTCGATGTAATAATAAAACAGCTTTTGTTCATAAATATTTAGAATATGATTTGCACTTTACGCGCTTAAGTATTCATTAATTTTTGAATCTCAAACAATCAGGATTTATCCTGATTGTTTTTCATGATCCCACGTCACCACCAACAAGCCCGCACCAATCGCTAATGTAGATAGGTTAAACTGCTCGTCCTGCTGAATAATCGCTATGAAGTCCGTGACTTGATCTGCGTGCGATAGAACATTATCAACCACCAAAACTCCGCGTGAAACACACATTAGTCGTTTCAAATCTGGCCAATAGTCGACATAAGCATCACGTTCAGCATCTAGCAATATAAAATCAAAGATGGCTTGCGACTGCTTCAAATATTCAGCTGCGTCACCCACCCAAAACTCAACACCATTGGATAAATTGAAATCCGCAAGATGACTCGCGGCTTGTTGACTTCTCTCAGCATCAATTTCCAAAGTGGTTAATCGAGCATTCACTTGTTGCGCTGCATAAGCCAACCATAAGGTTGAGTAACCGGTTGATGTTCCTATTTCTAATACCTGCTGGGGCTGCTGAATATGAACCAGTTGCGCCAAAAACTGTGCAGACTCAGGCTCAATATTGCGAAAGCGCGCAATTCGATCTGCTTGCGTACTGTCATGTTCTTGAAAGCGATGATATAAGGCCGATACTTTACTCAAAAATTCTGCATGCATGATCAAATCCCCCTCTACTTTACTTAGCGTTGTTTATACTTCTTGAATCAGTTTAAAGCGCTCAACTTCACGGTCATCCTCTAACATTACCGTTTCAGTAAACATGAGAAGTGGACGTACCCAAATCGAGTAATCACCATATAAACACTGATAAACCACCAGTTTTTCTTCGGTTTCACTATGCGTCGCTACATGTAAAACTTGATACAGTTGCCCTTTATAATGCTGATAGATACCACGCTGTAATTGCATCACTTGCTTCCCTATTTTTTAACTGTCTCGATCATACCTAATTTATACGGCTTAAACTGCAAATCACTTGAAGAATCATTTAAATCCCCCATATAGCTTTATGAAATGATTGAAGAAAACATCTTTAAATCTATAAAACCGATTACCAAAATAAAAACAAACTGTTTTATCTATTTTTAGATTTACTCTATGATTCTTCTATCAAATAAATTTATAGACTGCTTTGGAGAGCTTAACAATGTTAGATCAAAATACTTCAGCTCAATTAAAAACACTTCTTGAACGCCTAGAAGGTCCGATTGAATTGGTTGCGACTTTGAACGGTTCTGAGAAATCAGACAAAATCAAAGAATTGGTTGAAGAAGTTGCAGCACTGTCTCCACTGGTGACTGCACGTTTTGATGGTCAAAACTCACGTGCGCCCAGCTTTGGTGTGGCAAAAGCTGGTGAAGAGCCGCGTGTCTTCTTTGCGGGTTTACCGATGGGACATGAGTTTACCTCTTTGATCTTGGCATTGCTACAAACCTCAGGTTATGCACCTAAAGTATCGGATGAAGTTTTAGCTTCAATCAAAGCTTTGGGCATCCAATCTGACTTTGACGTATTTGTCTCTTTAAGTTGTCATAACTGCCCAGACGTGGTGCAAGCCTTAAACCTGATTGCTATTTACAATCCGGGCACGACAGCCACCATGATTGATGGGGCATTCTTCCAAGACGAAGTCGAAGAACGCAAAATTATGGCTGTACCGATGGTGTTCCAAGACAACAACCATATCGGTCAAGGTCGTATGACCTTGGAAGAGATTATTGCCAAACTGGATACCAATTCCGCAGCCAAAGAAGCTGAAAAACTCAATGCTAAAGCTGCTTTTGATGTTTTAGTGATTGGTGGTGGTCCTGCGGGAAATACCTCTGCCATCTACGCAGCGCGTAAAGGCATTAAAACCGGGATTGTGGCTGAACGTATGGGTGGTCAAGTCATGGATACCATGGACATTGAAAACTATACCTCGATTCAAAAGACCCAAGGGCCGAAGTTTGCTGCTGAAATGGAAGCACATGTACGTGAGTACGGTGTGGACATCATGAACTTACAACGTGTTTCTAACATCAAAGGTGTGGATGAGACCGCGAATGGTTTGGTTGAAGTCACTTTAGAAAATGGTGCGAAGCTTGAATCTAAAACAGTCATCCTTTCAACAGGTGCACGTTGGAGAGAAATGAATGTACCGGGTGAAGCAGAATACCGTACTCGTGGTGTTGCTTACTGTCCACACTGTGATGGTCCACTGTTTAAAGGCAAACGTGTTGCAGTAATTGGTGGGGGTAACTCAGGTGTCGAAGCTGCGATTGATCTTGCGGGGATTGTGGAACATGTAACTTTGGTTGAGTTTGATACCAAACTACGTGCTGACCAAGTGTTGCAAGACAAATTGCATAGCTTGCCTAATACCACAGTGATCCTGAATGCACTCTCGACTGAAGTTGTGGGTGATGGTCAGCAAGTGACAGCATTGAAATATAAAGACCGTGCAACTGATGTAGAACATACGGTTGAGCTTGCAGGAATCTTTGTGCAAATTGGTTTATTACCAAACACCGATTTCTTAAAAGAAACTGCTGTTGAGCTTTCAAACCGTGGTGAGATTGTGATTAATGATCGCAATGAAACCAATGTCAAAGGTGTATTTGCCGCAGGTGACTGTACGACTGTGCCTTACAAGCAAATCATCATTGCCACAGGTGAAGGCGCGAAAGCATCTCTGTCTGCTTTTGATTATATTATTCGTTCTGGCGTGTAATCCTCTCAAACTCTTCTCTACTAAAGGCTTATAGGTAACTCAGCTTATAAGCCTTTTTATCACGCTGTTTTTTATAAAAATTTACATTTTTTTAACAATAATGCAGTCTGTTTTACATTCAAATTAGATTATATTTTGCCCAACCCCTACTTTTGGGTATAAAACGAAAAGGATATGAAAATGAATAAATTACTTATTGCTTTAGGTCTTGCTGCTGCTGTTGTTTTAGTGGGTTGTTCAAAAGAAAAAGCACCTGAAACAGGTGCAACGACAGGTGAACACCTTGAAAATGCTGCTGAACAAGCAGGTCATGATATTAACAAAGCTGCAAGTGAAGCCGTATCTGACACTCAAAAAGCTGCAGATGAAGCATCTGCAAAAATTGGTGCTGCCGCTGACGAAGCTGCTGCGAAAACTGAAGCTGCTGCTGAAGATGTTAAAAATGCCTCTAAAGAAGCAACAGCTCATGTTGCTGGTGCTGTAGAACAAGGCGCTGCTGATGTGAAAGAAAAAGCGCAATAATATTTCTAAACTCAAAAAAGCCTCCCACTCGGAGGCTTTTTTATGGGCTGTGCTATAGTAGATGAAACGTGCATTATTAAATAAATCATAACTTTAAAATTTGAGGATGATCTATCGTCATGTCCTATTCTCACCATGTTGAACCTCATTTAATTCATCGTACTGGTTGGCTACGTGCAGCGGTCTTGGGTGCCAATGACGGCATCATTTCAGTGACCAGTTTGATTATGGGGATGGCGGCCAGTGGTGCAACCAGCCATACCTTACTCATCACATGTATTGCAGGGCTCATTTCAGGTGCGAGCTCTATGGCTGCGGGCGAGTATATTTCTGTGAAGTCACAATCAGATATTGAAGAAGCTGACTTAAAACATGAAGCTAGAGAATTAGATAAAAACCCTCACTTAGAACTTAAAGAACTGACCCAAATTTATATACAACGTGGACTAGAACCAGAACTAGCACATGAAGTCGCAGTACAACTCAGCGCACATGATGCACTGTCTGCACATGCTCGTGATGAAATAGGCATCCATGAAAATACCAGTGCTAAACCACTTGAAGCCGCGGGTTCTTCTGCCCTCGCCTTTTCACTAGGTGCTCTGTTTCCTATGCTGGCCATTCTCTTAAGCCCTCAAGGTTATCTGACTCAGTCAGTTGCACTCACAGGGGTACTATCGTTATTCGGTTTAGGGGCTTTATCAAGTTACTTTTCTGGGACTTCTATGTGGACAGGTGCATTTCGTGTGACACTATGGGGAATTTTTGCGATGCTGTTTGCCAGTTGGATTGGCTCCCTATTTAATGTGCATGTTTAACGTTAACAACAGGATAAGCGATAGTAGGCTACCTATTGTCTTGTCCTGAAATAGATTGACAGTATTCCACTTCAAACCGAGTTAAGCAATTAGCTCGGTTTTAGTTTGCTCATACATCTGATTCGGGGTGTTCATATTTAAACTTAAATGTGGTCTATAGTAATTATAAATCATGATAGATTCCGTAATTAAGTGATCTAACTCCTTCATGGTTTGACATCGTGTAGTTAAAAACTCCTGCTTTAATATTCCATTAATCCGCTCTGCTAATGCATTTTGATATGAGAAACACTGTTTCGCAAGTGCGCCATCTGTCATGGAAGGACATATCCCATAATGGCGCAATGCCGATTGATATAGCTCAGAGCAATACTGAGAGCCTCTGTCTGAATGATGAATCATCCTAGTCGCTCGATCCGTCACATGCTGCATCGCCATATGTAGAGCCTGCATAACATTCTCCGCACGCATATCATTCGATAACTTATAACCTTTAATCTGACGGGTATAAGCATCTGTCACCAATGATAAATAATGTACGCCTTCAGCACTCTCAACATAAGTAATATCACTAACAAAGACTTCGTTGGCTTGCACTGCTGAATAATCCTTTAATAAATTTGGATGCTTCTTCATCCAATGCTTGCTATCCGTAGTTTTTGTATAGCGACGCTTGGGGCGAATCAATAAATTATGCTCTTTCAATATTTTAAATAACTGATCCCGTCCACACTTTAAACCACGCTGCAACAATTTGCCTTTAATAAGCCAATACAACTTACGTGTTCCGATACTTGGCATGAGACAACGATATTCCATAACCAACTCAAGTATTTGTTCAGTTGCTTGTGCAGTCATTTGAGCACGTTTTTCTGCTTGATAATAAGCTTGTCGGGTGATTCCCAACCACTGACAATAACGTGAAACGCTTAGTCCTCTTTGGCTTTGCCAATCTTTGAAACGTGCTCGGTATACTTTTTTCCAAGATCAGTCCCACATTCTTTATCAATGTGATAAATCACGTCCTGAATAAATTCAGTTTTAAGCTTTTCTGCGGCTAACTGCTTTTCTAATTGGCGGATTCGTTGTTGGGGTGTTAATTGGCGTTTAGAAGAAGTCGGCATATTCGAAGTCCAGTCCTGTTGTCCGTGCTTGCGTAACCATACCAGCACAGTTGATCTTCCTTGAATACCATATTTTGCCTGAGCTTGTTTATAAGTAATTTGCCCTTTTTCTACTTCATGTACAACCATCATTTTAAAGGCAAAGCTATAATCACCTTGTGTACGCTTAACTCTTTGTTCTCGTTCATGTTCCATAAAATAAGCCTCTTAAAGGTGTAAACTTATTTCAGGACGGGACACACTGTACATTAAAAAAGCCACGACATTGCGTGGCTTTTTTTTTAATTTGAATATTGCGCTTCAGGTTGGATACCCAATTTCGCTTCCAGCATGTCATAACACCACTGGAAAATAAAGGTATAAACCAAAATACACATGGTTAAACTAAAGTCGAGTACGATGGCTTGCCAAATACTCATTTGCATTGCATATGCGACCATTGGGATGGTTGCAAGCATCAAACCACCTTCAAAACCAATCGCGTGAAGGACACGTACGCCGATGGTTCTTTTTAGCTTTCTTTTCGCTTCAAACTTTTCAAAAAAATGGTTAAACACCATATTCCATATGACCGAAGTGACTGCCATGGCGATACCAAGTACACCTGTGACTTCTAAAGGCATATGGAATATGAAACTTAAGGCAACAGCAATGATCACCAATAGGATGATTTCATAGCTGAGCGCATGAATAATCCTTCTTTTGGAAATCAACATTTTTAATTACTCTTTCATGATTGGATGTTGGCTATTTTATTTTTATAATATTGATTAATCGAGTTAGGTTCTTTCAATAAAATTGAAAGATGGAAAATTATGAATATCAATCAAGAACAACTGATTATTTTTAAAACCGTGATTGAATCAGGCTCATTTTCAGCTGCTGCACGCAAGTTAGGCAAAGTGCCATCGGCCGTGAGTATGTCAATTGCTAACTTGGAAATAGACTTAAACCTACAGCTCTTCTTACGCGAAGGACGTGAGCCCACAGCAACTGCGCAAGCCCTGACCTTGTATGAAAAAACCGAGCAACTGCTGACCGAAATGAATCAATGGAAACAGCATGCCTATGCCCTAAGCCACGGTTTGGAGTCATCGCTGAATATCGTAGTGGTATCTGAGCTTCTACATATGCAATGGATCGACTACATCGCGATATTAGAGGCCGAATTTCCCAGTCTACAAATCAATATTTTTTCTGCACCTCAAGAAGATGCTCAGAAAATGTTACTCAACGGCACAGCACAACTGGCACTGATGTTTGAACGTGAGCAACTGGAAAGCAGCGAACAGTTTGTAGAGTTAAAACTCGAGACTTTAGTTCCCGTCGCGAATAAAGATTTTATTTTGGCGAAATTTCCACAAGTCAGCTTTGAACAAATTCAACACAGCCGTCAAATCGTGGTTGCCAGTCGCGATAAAAGCATTAAGCCAGAATTGCTGTATTCCAAGCAATATTGGCGAACAGACAACCATCACTCTGCTTGTGCCTTAATCATGCAAAATTTTGGCTGGGGTGTTTTACCCTTAGAAATGTTGAATGAAAACCCTCAGCTCAAAAAGCAGCTGAAAATATTAGATCTGCTAGATTTCACACCGAAGTTTGAATATTTTGTAGACTTGGTCTGGAGTCGTGAAAGTGAATTGGGCGCGGCTGCACGTTTTTTAATCCAACACATCCGAAATCAGCGTAAAAAAGTATAATAACTGCTGTTAAAACGTCCGAATCTACTTGGGTTAAAAGCAGTTTGTGTTATAAATATTTTACGGGTAATAACTTTAAGAACGAACGATCAATGACACAAACAGCATTAAACCAATTAAAAAGCTTAACCACCATTGTTGCCGACAGTAGCGATTTAGCGGCGATTAACCAATTTCGCCCGCTAGATGCAACCACCAATCCATCTCTAATTACAGCCGCTGCAAGTCAACCTGAAAATAAAGAGTTGATTGAAGATGCTTTCGCTCAAGCTAAAGAGGAAGGCTTCGAAGATGACTTACTCATTGAACGTACGATCGACATTCTTACCGTCAAATTTGGTGTTGAAATTCTCAAGTTGATTGAAGGTCGTGTTTCTACAGAAGTCGATGCAGCGCTGTCTTATGATACCAATGCCACCATCGAGAAAGCCAAAGAGCTGCTGGCGCTATACAAAAACTACGGCGTAGATCAAGATCGTATTTTAATTAAAATTGCTTCGACATGGGCAGGTATCCAAGCAGCCAAAGTGCTAGAAGCTGAAGGTATTCATACCAATTTAACGCTTCTGTTTGGTGTGCATCAAGCACATGCTTGTGCAGAAGCGAATGTCACTTTAATCTCACCTTTTGTTGGACGTATTTTAGATTGGTACAAAAAGGCCGAAGGCGTGGACAGCTATCCCGTTGAAAAAGACCCTGGCGTACTGTCTGTGAAGCAAATTTACCAGTTCTATAAAGCACATGGGGTTAAAACAGAAATTATGGGCGCAAGCTTCCGTAGTATTGACCAAGTGTTGGGACTAGCTGGCTGCGACCTACTGACTGTCGCACCTAATTTATTGGCTGCACTTGAGCTAGACACACGTGAAGTCAAAGCTCAGTTGTCTGCAAGTGATGTTATGCCTGCGACAACACCACTTGACCCACTCGGTGAAACTGAGTTTAGAGATCAAATTGAACATGACCTCATGGCAACACAACTGCTACAAGGGGGGATTGATGGATTTATTAAAGCTCGTCAACAGCTGAACACACTGTTACGTCAGTCTTTTGGTTTAGATGAAGAAATTTCAGCTTAACTTGATTTTTCTTCTTTTAAAAGCCGATTTTGTTATCATGCAACATCGGCTTTTTTATTGAGAATACGTTGTGTTTGGTATTATCGACATCGGTACTTATATCATCGGTACAATTCTAATTGTGATTTTGCCAGGCCCAAATTCTCTTTATGTGATGTCCATTGCCTCACGATTTGGTATTAAGACAGGTTACTGGGGTGCATTAGGTGTTTTCACAGGCGATTTGATCCTCATTCTATGTACCGTGCTGGGTGCAGCATCTCTTTTACATGCTTTTCCTTGGCTGTTTATTTTATTAAAAATTGTAGGTGCACTCTATCTGTCATATTTAGGTATAAAACTCTTGATTGCAGGAGTCAAAACCTGGAACTCTAGCCCACAACAGCTTGCAGCAAGTACAGATCAGAGCACTTTACAAACCTTGCATCCTTTTCGCTCAGCGCTGACCATTAGCCTTTTAAACCCAAAAGCTATTTTGTTTTATCTGTCTTTTTTTGTGCAGTTTGTCGACCCCAATTATGCCTACCCAGCACTGAGCTTTGCCTTACTTTCTATTATTCTGCAAATCATCAGTATGGCCTATCTCAGTATCCTAATTTTTTCAGGTATTAAGCTGGCGAGCTATTTCAACCGACAGTTCAAAGTTGCCGCTGTCGCAGTGGCGACCGTCGGTCTGCTGTTTTGTGGCTTCGGCTTAAAACTGGCACTTTCCACACTGTAATTTTCGTGAATAATCTCATTATTTTCGATAAAAAATCCATCATGTGCTGTTTTCTTTTTCAAGAACCAGCGTATGATCCTTGAACAATAGTAATTTTCACTCATTCAAATTATGTTTTGATCTTCATGCAAAAATTATTTCAAGATTTCTCAGTTCCAGCAGTATTCGCAGGTTTTATTACCTTCCTTATTGGCATTAGTGTGTCTTCAGTCTTGGTCATTCAATCCGCCCAAGTCTTAGGTGCAAATACCGCGCAAATCAACTCATGGTTCTGGGCTTTAGGTCTGGGTATTGGTTTGAGTGGCCTGCTTTTATCTTGGAAACTTAAATATCCTGTATCGACCTCATGGTCTACGGCAGCACTGGCCTTAATTATTGCGACAGGCAGTGGTTATAGTTTGCATGAAGCAATTGGTGCATTTTTGGTCTGTGGTTTAGTTACTGCCATTTTGGGCTTTTTCGGTATCTTTGAAAAAGTTCTGACGTATATCCCGCAAAGCCTAACCAGTGCCATGCTAGCTGGTGTGTTATTGAAGTTTGGTATTTCATTGTTCGCCAGTATGCAAGACCATTGGGGTTTTATTTTATCCATGCTGGCGGCTTATATTGTTTCTAAGCGACTTACTCCACGTTATTGCATTGTCATTACAGTGATTGCAGGCTTGTTACTCTGCCCATTGTTCTTAGACTTCCATACTCCTCAAATCACATGGAGCCTAGCGCAACCTGTTTGGATGGCACCTGAGTTCAGTATGTCTGCTATTTTAGGTTTAGCGCTGCCTTTATTTGTAATCAATATGGCATCGCAGTACTTACCGGGTATTGCCATGATTAAAAGCTATGGCTATAACCCCCACGTCAATCAACTGATTGGATGGACGGGTACCGCTCAAGCCTTACTCGCACCCTTTGGCTGTTATAGTGTCAATACCGCAGCAATTAGTGCAGCTGTCAGTTTAGATGAACAAGTTCACCCTAATCCATCAAAACGTTATATTGCGGGCATGAGCTGCGGTTTCTTCTATATCTTAATGGGACTATTCGCAGCCACCCTGACCAGCCTTTTACTGTCTTTCCCTGCGATTTTTATTACAGCATTGGCTGGTATTGCTTTGTTTGGCACGATTAGTCATAACATCGCGATTGCATTTGAAGCGGTATCAGACCGTGAGGCAGCCCTCATGACGTTCTTATTCAGCGCATCTGGGGTACAGTTCTTTGGTATTGGTTCTGCCTTTTGGGGACTACTCTTTGGTTTTGCAGTTATGCTTATATTTAAGTTCAGGGCCAAAAAAGTTTAAGCCTTCATATAAAAAAGCACCCATCGAGGGTGCTTTTTTATTTTTAAATATTGTCCCGTCCTGAAATAAGTTTACACCTTTAAGAGGCTTATTTTATGGAACATGAACGAGAACAAAGAGTTAAGCGTACACAAGGTGATTATA
>NZ_LSOD01000017.1:0-24417 GCF_001592855.1 Acinetobacter sp. BMW17 | reverse complement strand
AGTTAAAAATCATTAGTAGCTTATGGCTACAAATCTTGGCTCATCAATTTTCTGACAAATATTTCTCAAATAAACTTCGAGTAATTTTTACCATCAATCAATGAAATATTTTCGATCGATCAATTAGTAAAAATCCACACAAGTTGTTCTTCATAATTTCTTAATGATCTTCTTGCTGACTCGTCATCAGCAAGACCTTCGCTTTAAGTTATTCACTACATTGCGTTGGTGTGCTGCGTATTCTATACAGTTTTATTTGCAGCGCAAGTGCATTTAAACAAATAATTCAAAAAAACCATTCGGCTGGTTATTTTTAAATCAAAAAATACGTTTTAGATTAAATTATAGCCAATATTATCAAGTTATCCCCCATATAAACGCACTATCTAAATAAAAAAAACAGCGTTAGCTGTTTTTTTTAGAATGCACCAGCTACTGTGCTTGTTCAGCAAGCCAAGCCATAAACGCTTGGCGTTCAGATTTAGATGCACTTTTCCAACTATTAATTAATTGTTGAGCATTGCCATAACTTGTTAAATCTTTTTGTTTATCTGTCCCAGCTTTCGCAACAACAGCTTGTGACGTATAGACCGGTGCAGGTTGTACCACTGTCGTTTCTTTTTGAGTTAGATCGGTTGGTGCATCAGTAAATAGATTTTGAAGAATACCTGCATTTTGAGTTTTACTGCCCTTTTGCTCAACCAGTAACTGATTTTTGGCATTGTATAGACCAAAGATCGGCTGCTTAGCATAAGCCTTAGCGTCATCATGGTTTTGCGGAGGATTGATCAGTGCCAAACGGTAAGACTGTTGGTCTTGTAAAATTGGGGTCTTAATATTCACAATCCCAGAGCGAACGATATCGTGCGAACCAATACCTGGATGCTCTTCAAAAAACTGGGTATACCGGACACTGATAATATTTTCACCTGCATCAATATTATATTTGTTGTCAGAACTGAATAAACGACTCTTAACCTCTTGCCCATTTAAGCCTTCAATTTTTATTTCCTCTGGAGCAGTAATAGTCACTGCTGAAAATACTGAAGTACTCAACATCAATGCTGCTGTTGCAAGGGTTATGCGTAAGGTCATTTTTACACTCTATCGATGGTTTATTAAAGTTTAGTTGCACTATGCAGTTTATAAATGACAATTTTATGACAATTTCTGAGCTTATAACCAACTCAGAACTACAATATATAGTGCTAAGCTTTGATATTTTAAAGATAAATCTCAAAACAAAAAAAAGAGCAGACTTACTCTGCTCTTTTTCATTTTAATGACTAGCGATTAATTAAATGTTTTAAAGCGATCCGCTTCCGCCATAAATGTTTTTTCACCCGCAGGCGCTTCAATCGAACCAAAAACAAGTTGTGCACGAAGTTTCCAATTCGCAGGGATATCGAAGATCTCTGCAATCTCAGCATCTACGATTGGATTGTAATGCTGTAATGACGCACCAATATTTTGTTCAGATAACGCAGTCCATACGGCAAATTGAGCAATTGCAGAAGAATGTTCAGACCAAACTGGGAAATTATCTGCATAAAGCGCAAATTGTTCCTGCAATGATTTTACAACATCTTGGTCTTCATAAAATAAAACCGTACCATAGCCTGCAGCAAAGCTATTAATTTTTGCATTTGTGCCTTCAAAAGCAGCTTCTGGAACAATTTTACGTAAAGTTTCACGCACCACATTCCAAAACTGTAAATGCGACTCACCAAACAAAGTCACAATACGAGAAGTCTGTGAGTTAAATGCAGAAGGGCTGTGATTTACCGCTTCTTTAATTACAGATTCAATTTGTTCTGGTGTTAATGGTACATTTTTACCAACAGCATAAATGGTACGACGTTGTTTGATGTGGTCTAAAAATGACATGTTATTTTCCTCAGCGATCTCACGATCTTGTTATATGCAGATTCATATTCATCATAGCTATAATTTCAAATTTGAACATGCTTAATTCAGCGACATAGTGTCTTAAAAATAGAACAATATGCCATAACATTACAAAACTTGATCTAGAAACAGCTAAAGACTATGTCGTGTCATTATGCATAGATCATAAAGCGCTCTTCATCTTTATAATGTTCTTTTTCAGCAACTTTTTCTTCTATCGAACCAAAGACCAATTGCGCGCGTAACAGCCAATGTTTTGGAATCTCAAAAACCTTTGAAATGTCAGCATCAATACTCGGGTTATAATGTTGTAATGAAGCACCTAAACCTGCATCTGCTAAACAAGTCCATACAGCATATTGAGCCATACCTGAAACTTGCTCTGACCAAACTGGAAATTCTGCCGCATCAAAAGGAATTTTCTTTTGTAATTGTTGAATGATCTGCTGATCCTCATAGAATAGAACTGTACCAAACCCTGCCGAGCATTGATCAACCTTCAGTTCTGCACCAGCAAAAATATGCGCGGGGACTAACTTGCGCTGCACTTCTTTTACGACATTCCAAAAATGATGATGTGAATCGCCCATTAAAATCACAATACAAGTACTTTGTGAATTATGTGCCGAAGGACAACTTCGCACAGCCTCTTGGATCAATTCAGCTAAATAAACCTGACTTAAATGCACACGCTTCCCTAAAACATAAATACTACGTCGCTTTTTTAGTTGATCGATAAATGTGGTTTGTTTTAGGTCTTCTTCGTGATTTTTTTTAAATTTTAAGTCTTTGGTTAAATCCGTTGTTAGAACTTGTCCAATTTTATGTAATAAAGCCATACCGTGTTCCCCAAAATGTACAGTGATGCCTATTGTGTTAGGTACTAGTGTAATCGCAGGAGAATCACTTATATTCATTAGGTGATTCCTAAATGTTTGTTTTTAAAACAAACAAATTGAATCAAAAAATAAACTCCGCATTTAGCGGAGTTTATGTGACTGATCTAACACTTTAAAATTGTGCTGTTCAATCTTATTTCTCTGTTTCGAACAAAGCAGCAACAAAGGATTTTGCAGAGAAAGGACGTAAGTCGTCAATTTTCTCGCCGACACCAATGAAGCGAATTGGAACATGCGTACGGCTGGCAATATTAAATAGTACACCACCTTTCGCAGTACCATCGAGCTTGGTAATCGTCAGGCCTGTCAAACCAACTGCCTCATCAAACATTTCTACTTGATTAATCGCATTTTGACCCGTTCCTGCATCGACCACCAACATAACTTCGTGTGGCGCAGTCGCATCGATTTTTTGCATGACACGTTTTACTTTGGTCAACTCTTGCATGAGATGACCTTTGTTATGTAAACGACCTGCGGTATCTGCAATCAAGACATCAACACCTTTCGCACGCGCACTTTCAAACGCATCGAAAATTACGGAAGCGCTGTCAGCACCATGGCCTTGGGCTACTACGGCAATATTATTACGTTCACCCCAAATTTGAAGCTGCTCAGTCGCTGCCGCACGGAAAGTATCTCCCGCAGCAAGCATCACTTTCTTGCCTTCACCTTGTAAACGTTTTGCCAATTTACCAATGGTTGTGGTTTTACCCACACCGTTTACACCCACCACCAAAATCACATAAGGTGTTTTATTCGGATCGATGTGTAAAGGTTTCACACGTGGTGCAAGTAAAGCCACCAACTCTTCTTGAAGCGCTTTATAAAGCGAGTGCGAGTAAATTAAATCGCCACGTGCAGTACGTTCAGTTAAGTTGGTAATGATGGTTTTTGTTGCATCAACACCAATGTCGGCTACTAGAAGCTGCTCTTCAACTTCTTCAAGCAGTTCATCATCAATTTCCTTACCACCGATCAAAATATTGACCATACCATCAGCAAGGTTTTTACGGGTTTTGGTTAACCCTTCTTTCATGCGGCTAAAGAAACCGCCTTTTGCAGATGCATCTGCTTCTTCTACGTTTGTTTCAGCAACCACAACTGGACTAACAACTGTTTGCTCTTTTGTTTCAACGATTGGCACATTGACCACAGGTAAACTTGGTAGTGTGACATCGTCATCCCCGATATCAGCATCAATCAAAAATTTGTTCTGCTCATTAGATTGCTGTTGCATGCCGAATCCTTGAAAAGCACTGCGTTAAAAAAGACGGATTCTACCATAAAAGATAGGCTTTCGCTTAGCAACAATACTTTATGTAAACACTTAACAAATCAATACTTCTGGCGCTTGATCTACTTCGCATTTTTCTTAAGAATGGTTATTTATTGAAATGCTTTAACTTCACTTCAACCTGAGCCCAAATTTTATATGCATCACTTATTAGTCACGCATTCTTATAAAAAAAGTTTAGTTGCACTGGGTTTAACTCTACTTTGTTTACCTATAACTACCCATGCACAAATACGCAGTGAACTGACCCGCAGTAGTTTTGAAACCACTTTAAGCAATGGCTTGCAGGTGATTATCCGTGAAGACCACCGCTCCCCAATGGTCATGACCCAAATTTGGTACAAAGTCGGTAGCACTGATGAGTCTGGAAATATAACGGGTATTTCGCATGTACTGGAACACATGATGTTTAAAGGCACATCCAAAGTTCCTAATGACGAATTCAGTCGCTTAAGCCGAATCTATGGCGGTACAGTAAATGCCGCAACATTTACCAATTACACCAATTACTATCAGCTTTATCCTAAAACCTACTTTCCGATGGCTTTAGAGCTTGAAGCGGATCGTATGCGCAATCTCTTACTACGGAAACAAGACTTTGACCCTGAAATTAAAGTGGTGATGGAGGAGAGACGCCTGCGTACCGATGACAACCCACGTTCACTCGCTTTCGAACGTTTCAAATGGATTTCGTATCCCACAAGTCACTATCGTCAACCCGTCATTGGGCACATGAAACACTTGCAAAACATAAGTCTAGATGATGTGAAACAGTGGTATCAAAAATGGTATAGCCCAAACAATGCGATCTTGGTGATTGTGGGTGATGTCAATGCAGAATCCGCCCTCAGACAAGTTCAAAAATACTTTGGCGACATCAAAAGTCATCCAACACCTGTACGCAATGATGTGACTGAGTTTGAGAACATTGGTTACCGTCACATGGAACAAAATACCAATGTTGAAGTGCCAAATTTATATATGGCTTGGAATGTGAAATCACTTGCAACAACAGCCAATCCAGAAGATGTTTACGCGCTCACACTTATTCGAAGCTTGTTAGATAGCGGGATCAGCTCTCGATTACAACAGCGCCTTGTACGCGACAAAAAATTAGCGACCGCACTGAGTGTCAGTTATGACCCTTATAACCGTGGAGACAGTCTATTTAGTATCTCCGCACTTCCAGTCACTGGCGTGGAACTTCCTGAGCTACAAAAAGCCATTGAATATGAAATTGAGCGACTCAAAACAGAACTTGTTCAACCACAAGAGCTTGAACGGATTAGCACACGCTTTGTTGCAAACTTAATTTATGGTCAAGATGACATTATCGGGCAAGCAAAGATGATTGGAAACTTAGCTGTGAATGGCTTGAATTATCGGTTAATGGATCAGCTTCCACAGCATTTTGAAGCGGTTACACCTGAAGATATTCAGCACGTTGCTCAAACTGCTTTTGTACGAGATAACTTAAGTACGTTGTACCTTCAACCAGAAAAAAAGGCCGCAAAATAATGAAAAATCAAAAACCCGCCTTTCGCCTGCTATTTATTGCCATGTCTACCTTTTGCACTACCAATGTAATTGCAGATGTAAGTACAAGTAGTGTTAGCAATGATGACCCACGTACATTGCAGTCTATTGCTTCTCTACAAAGCTTAAAACAAGTTCAAACTAGCGACCTTTATACAGCACCACATGTACATGAACTTAAGAACAAATACAAAGTTAGAAGTCTATTTGTTGAGTCACCCGCCTTACCTATGGTGGATATTCAACTTACCTTTAATGCAGGCTCTGCACGAGATATAGAAGTAGAAAAAAGACTATATGGCGTTGCCAATATGGCGGCACAACTCATCGATGAAGGGACTACGCAACATGATGCAGTTGAAATCGCGAATGCCTTTGAACAAGTCGGGGCTCGTTTTAGTGTAGCTGCTCACCGTGACATGTTTGTGGTTCGACTGCGTTCGTTGTCTGACCCTAAAAAACTAGATGCTGCAGTGAGTGCCATGCTTGAAGTATTAAAAGACTCTACTTTTAAAAATAACAGTATTAGTTTGATGGTGAGCAATACCCAAGTGGGCCAGAAGCAGTTGAAAGAAAGCCCGAGTCGATTGATGAGCATTCGTTTTTATCGTGCGCTCTACGGTTCACATCCTTATGCGGAACCGATTACGGGAACCAATGGTAGTATTAAAAAAATTACGACTCAGCACTTAAAAAAATTCAGAGATGAATTTTTGGTTAGTCAAAATATGAATATTGCACTGACAGGCCAACTCAGTGTGAAACAAGCACAAAAACTGGCTGAACGAATAAGTGCAGCCCTCCCACAAGGTGAAACGGCAAAGCCACTTGCTCTACCACAAGATAAAGCCAACTTTGATATTCAACACATTCTGTTTAATTCAACTCAAGCCCACGTCACCATGGGACATCTATCAACCACGCGGGATGATCCGGATCGTTTAGCACTCGAACTAGCTAACCGTATGTTGGGTGGGGGTGGATTTAGCTCCATTTTAATGAAAGAACTACGCGTTAAACGTGGATACACCTATGGAGCAAACAGTGCTTTTACATTTAGCCAAGCGGCTGGAAGTTTTAGTCTAAGTTATTCAACCCAGCAAGATCAGCTCATGGACAGCATACAAGTGGCGCATAAAGCCCTAGTTGACTTTGTCCATCAACCAATTGATGCACAGCAGTTAGAAGAAACTAAAGCCGGTATGTTACGCAGCCTACCTAACAGCTATAGCAGCAATGCAAACATCAACGCACAACTTGGCTCTATAGGGTTTTATCAACAAGATGCGAATTATTTAGCCGACTACCCAAAACGTTTAGCTGCGATCACGCCTTTAGATGTCCAAAATGCAATACGTAAACACATTCACCCTGAAAGTCTTACACTCGTGATTGTCAGTAATGCTTTAGATAAAGAGCAACTTCGACATATTTTAGAATTGAATCTTGATCCCAACATTAAGCAAAGCATACCTCATCCTGATCAAATTCCTGCGATTATTGAACCTCCGGAGCCAATGCCGGAAGCTGCTTCGCCCGATTCTGCTCAAACTGATGAGCCTGCATTAATCTAAAGTAATCAATATAGGAAATCTGGTTTTCCAAAACCAGATCTTGAGCCATCTCTTGTGTTTCTGGAAAAGTCGCTTGATGAGATAAGCGACTTACATTTTCAAATTGGTTTGGAGAAATGGGCCGAGATAAAGCAATACTCGATAAAACAACAATAAGCATAATGATCGACGCCATCAGACCATTATAAATTTGTATAAGCGTAATCTGTGATTTTAATTTAAGAATTTTTTGGATCGCAATGTGCATAACCTACCTCTAATGAAACTAGTGTAAGTAGCGAATTGCATAATCACAAGTTGAAATGCTGAAAAATGCCCCCATTAATGCTAAAGAGGACATAATTTCAGCAAATCAGATTGTTTGTAAAGCAGAAGTCTAACCAACAATGCTACGAATAACTGCAAAATAGAGCACTAAGGCAATTACTCCCAATGCAATCATAATGGCGAAAGCCCCAACACCATTTTCTGCATCTGCAGGGTGTGCAGGATCGTCATCTGCAATACGTCTTAGCTCCCCATTGTATGTTTCATAAAAATCAACCCGTTGATTTTCATCAAGCTGACGTGTGAAATCATAAACTCGTTTACGTTGTGCCAAACAAAAATCCCCAAGATGAATTTCTTGATGGAAAACTGCTTCATCTAATAGTGTTCGGTGATATTGCGCCAACGCCACAATTTGAGAAACAGTTGGAGGCATATCAAAATCAAAACCGTCTAATGTATTTGTCATGTTATTCTCCTTATAAAATATAGTTTCCTGTTTTATTATCATATTCAATCTTTTGATTGTTCATTGTTTAATCATGTAAACAAAATAAGATGAAGAATACTCGACAATATATTTGACAATTCCAGCAATTTGTAATAAATATTTAACATTAGCGTGATATTTATATCTAAAGGTAAAAATACCTTTAAGTGATCATAATTAGAATAAGGAGCTTAATATGATTCAACAAATCTCTCATCATGACTTAGAACATGCGTATGCGGATGCAGTAAACACCATTCAATCACAAATGAACTTTGTAGAAGCAGTACAACAGTTAGAAAGCGTTGCACGCGCTGGCCACGGTAAAGCAGCACTGTTTTTGGCAGAACTTTATTATCAAGGTTTCCGCGTAGAACGCGACTCGCTTAAAGCACAATACTGGCAACAGCTTGCCACCATGAAAGCATAATAAAACGTCACCTAGGTGGCGTTTTTTTTGAGCCTAACATTTTGATATGACATATTTATTTACATAGTTATGCAAAGCTTACACTGAACTTTCATCTTAATTATTTAAAATAGCGTCATGTTCCTTAATGACATAACGCTATGTACAAAATTTTGAAACTACAACCGATTTCAAATCATTTATATTTAAAAATCAATATTCTAAGAGGCATGATGTACTGCGGTATTCTTTGGGGGCTTTACAACGCTGAACAGCAAGGCTGGGCGATGACCTCAGATCACGATGACTATGTTTTCCCTTTTTGGCTCAATGGTTTACACGCACACCAATATGCTCAATTGCACTGGCCAAACTATATTCCTAAAAAAATCACGCCACAAGATTTCCAAAGCGCATTACTGCCTACTCTGTCACGCTTAAAAGTCACCCCTGCGCTATGTAATGGCACAAAGCGCATGAAGCTCAGCACGTCTCAAATGCGTCACTTTTTCTTCAATGACCGTATTCTAGCGCCAGCTTAAGGCTCATTAAGAACAATAAGACGTAATTAACTTGTTATTTTATTGAGAGCTATGACTGTAAAGTATTTGCTTTTTTTTTAAATCGCGCTAATTTAAATATAAAACAATAACCACAACCGAGGATATTCCCTATGACCAATGTTGCTCAAGTATTAAAAGATAAAGTACATCAAGCAATCTACACCATCAGCCCTGAAGCCACGGTTCTTGAAGCAATTTCACTTATGGCAGATAAAGGCATTGGTGCACTTGTGGTCACACAAGAAGAACGCGTTGTAGGTATATTGTCCGAACGTGACTATATGCGCAAAGTCATGTTGATGGAACGTACTTCAAAGCAAACCACAGTCAATGAAATTATGACAGCAAAAGTACTGACGGTCACAACAACAGTTACCGTTGAAGAATGTTTAGACCTCATGACAGATCGCCACCTACGTCACTTGCCTGTAGTTGAACAAGATAAATTATTGGGACTCATTTCTATTGGTGACTTGGTGAAAGCGGCAATGGATGATCAAAAGAAACTGATTGAGCAACTACAACAGTATATTTCAGGTTAAGTTTTAATGTTTAGGTGTTCAATAATGAACGTATACTCAGCATTGGCTACTAATGATAAAAAAATAAAATTGAAACCATATAAAAAATCCCTGCTCTAAGCAGGGATTTTTTATACAACTATGAAAGGCTTAAAACTTAGTTCAGACCTAATTTTGCAGCGACATAGTCTGCATCTTTGTCGCCACGACCAGATACATTCACCACAATTTTAATATCTTTGGCCAACTTTGGAGCTTCACGAAGCGCCCATGCTACGGCATGTGAACTTTCAAGTGCGGGGACAATCCCTTCAACACGTGACAACCGCATAAATGCATCCAAGCACTCTTGATCAGTCGCAGTGGTGTATTCAACACGGCCTAAATCTTTCAGCAGACTATGCTGAGGCCCGACGCCAGGATAGTCTAGACCTGAAGCAATCGAATGTACTGGTAACGGTTCACCTTGATCATTTTCAAGTACATAACACGCCATACCATGAATCTGACTTGGTTTACCTAAAGTTAAGGTTGCCGAGTGCATGTCGGTATCTAGACCATGACCTGCTGGTTCGACACCAATCAATTTCACATCTGCATCGTTTAAAAATGCGGTGAAAGCGCCCATAGCATTTGAACCACCACCGACACATGCAACCACATAATCAGGATTCGCACCAAAGCGCTCATGGGTTTGTTCTTTAATTTCTTTACCAATAACCGACTGAAAGTCACGGACCATCATTGGAAATGGATGTGGCCCAACAACCGACCCAATAGCATAGATATAATGGGTTGGATCTTTTAAATACTCTTCAAAAGCGCTGTCCACAGCATCTTTCAGCGTTGCAGTACCACGTGTCACTGAAATGAGTGTTGCTCCAAGGATTTTCATTTTGACGACATTGGGATGTTCTTTTTCAATATCCACCTGCCCCATATGAATTTCACACGGAATCCCCACCAAAGCACACGCTGTTGCTAGTGCAACGCCGTGTTGGCCTGCACCGGTTTCTGCAATGACTTTGGTTTTACCCATATATTTTGCAAGTAGCGCTTCGCCCAAACAGTGATTAATTTTATGTGCGCCTGTGTGGTTTAAGTCTTCACGCTTTAGATAGATCTGTGCCCCGCCCAACTGTTCAGATAACCGTTTTGCATAAAACAACGGACTTGGACGACCAACATAGTGTGCAAACAGTTCAGCAAGTTCAGTTTGAAATTCTTCTGTTACACGAATTTGCTCGTAAGCGACTTTAATGTCATCCATTGCCGCTTTTAAGTGGGGCGGGATAAACTGACCGCCATAGTTGCCAAAAAAGCCCGCGTCATTCGGCAAAGCAATACCATTAATTTGATGATCCATTTTTTATGATCCTTATTCTTAAAATGTGCTTTTTTTCCAGCTTTATCTTGCTAAATACTTAGTCATATCCTCAACGCCTTTGAGGGTCATTGGGTACATATGGTCTTCAAAAATTTGCTTAATTAAACCAATCGTATGGGTGTAATGCCAATAACGGTCTTCTTCTGGATTCAACCATGCTGTTTTTTCAAAATGATTGCGTAAACGCTGTAGCCAGACATTGCCTGCTTCATCATTCATATATTCAACCGAACCACCCACAGAATTGAGTTCATAAGGTGCCATAGAGGCATCTCCAACCACAATTACACGATAGTCGCGTCCATAGGTATTGAATAAATCCCACGTATTCATACGGGTGCTTGAGCGACGCACATTGTCTTTCCAAACATAGTCATATAAACAGTTATGGAAATAGAAATATTCTAAGGTTTTAAACTCAGTTTTTGCCGCACTAAACAGTTTTTCGCATTGCGCAATGTGTGAATCCATCGATCCACCCACATCAAACAACATCAGCACCTTAATACGATTACGACGCTCAGGCACGAGCTGCACATCAAGTATGCCTTGCTTCGCTGTTTCACGAATTGTACCGTCGATGTCTAACTCTTCAGCAGCACCTTGTCTAGCAAACTTACGTAAACGACGCAATGCCATTTGCATTTGGCGTGTTCCTAGAATTTGATCATCATCCAAATTCTGATATTTACGTTGTTCCCAAACTTTTACAGCAGAACGTTTACGTCCCGGCCCACCAATACGCACCCCTTCAGGATGATCACCATAAGCACCAAATGGAGACGTTCCTCCAGTGCCGATCATCTTGTTTCCACCCTGATGTTTCTTATGCTGTTCGCGCAAACGCTCTTCCAGCATTTTCATGAGTTCTTCTAATGAACCGGCTTTCTTTAATTCTTCACGCTGCTCAGGAGTTAGATGCTTTTCTAAGAGTTCTAAATCGAACCAGTCTTTCGGTAACTTTTGAACTTTATTGAGTAGATCATCCAAATCAAAAGTTGAAATCCCATCAAAATAGTCCTTCATGCCTCGGTCAAATTTGTCAAAGAAGCGTTCATCTTTCACCATAATCGTTTTGGCGAGTTGATAGAACTCGTCTTGATCGGCAAAGACCAAACCTGAAGCAACAGCTTCATTCAGATCGATCAGTTCACGCGTCGAGACGGGAACACCGTATTTGCGTAAGGTATAAAACAAGCGCACAAACATGCGTGTTTCTCCTTTAGCGACGGGACATGAAGGCTAAACGTTCAAGCAACTGTACATCTTGTTCGTTTTTAATGAGTGCGCCATATAAAGGTGGAATGGCTTTAGACTTATCATGATTACGCAGTACATCTTCTGGCATATCATCGGCCATGAGCAAGCTTAACCAGTCAATCAATTCAGAAGTTGATGGTGGTTTTTTTAGACCCGGAACTTGACGTAATTTAAAGAAAACTTGTAATGCTTCATTGACCAATGCCGTTGAAATTTGCGGGAAATGAACATCAATAATTTCACGCATGGTCGCGTCGTCTGGAAATTCAATATAATGGAAGAAACAACGACGCAAGAATGCATCTGGAAGTTCTTTTTCATTATTTGAAGTAATAATCACAATAGGACGTTGTGATGCAGTAATGGTTTCGCCCGTCTCATAGACATAGAAAGACATCTTATCCAATTCATGCAACAAGTCGTTTGGAAACTCAATGTCCGCCTTATCAATTTCATCAATCAATAAAACACAACGTTCTTCACTGGTGAACGCTTCCCACAATTTACCCGGTTTAATATAGTTTTTAATGTCATAAACACGGTCGTCACCCAGTTGGCTGTCACGTAGACGTGAAACCGCATCATACTCATATAAACCTTGCTGGGCTTTTGTGGTTGACTTGATGTGCCAAGTCAATAATTTTAAGCCTAAGCTTTCAGCCACTTGTTCAGCCAGTAAAGTTTTGCCCGTACCCGGCTCACCTTTGACCAATAAAGGCTTTTGTAAGCTACGTGCAGCTTTTACAGCAAGTTTTAAACTATCGGTAGCGATGTACTGATCTGTACCCGTAAATTGTTGTGTTTCAACAGACATGATTAAACCTTATTTTTATTAATTACAGCGGTGAATGATTGTTACTGATAACTACTTTAGTTTTATTAGCCACATATTTTGACCAAAAGAAACCGATCACAAGCCCCACCCCCATGACAAAGAGAATCAGTGACAAATTTGACCAAATGAGTGCTGATTCTTTCGTTAACACACCGAAAAGCAAGCCAAAAATAGCCGGTGCAATCGATGAGTTTGGCCCTTCGGAAACCGTTGGCGTCAATAAAATGGCAAAGATCATCATCCATGTGATGCCACCCAACAGCTTCGGCAGGCCTGTAGCAATGGAATACCAACACCACAAAATCAGCAAACTGCCCAAAAGGTAAACTGTGACAGCAATACTGTCTTCAGGAATTGAATCGAGTATTGAAAGAAAACTATCCACGGTGCAACTCCTGAATTATGCTTTATGCGCCACGAAGGCCTTCTGGTGCCGCAGCGTTCGGATTGATTAATCCTTCTGGCGGCATTTGTAGGAAGAAGCCTTGAGTTTGAATCGAATCCATGACATGCAATACATTTACACGGGCCAATTTACGCGCTTCACTCAGCTCTAATGACATCACAAAAGTCGCTCGACCAAATGCAACACGAACAGCTTCAGGTAAAACATTCAATGGGCTAAAATCTTCAGCGGCTTGATCAGCTTCAGTTGGGCAAGCAATATAAAGATACATTTCATCTTTTTTGCTTGATTTATAAATAGAACATTGCATATCTAAAACAGCACTCAAATAACTCAAGCCACAGGATACATCAAATAAAAGCAGCTGACATTAGTCATGATTAACGCATCAGTCGTGATTTTGTATAAATATTCAAACTTCAGACCAATTGACTAATTATTAATCCATGACTTTCATTTGCGTCGAAAGATAGCTTTCATCACGGCGTAGGAGTTGAATTAAAGGATGGGTTAGCAAATCATAGCGCCAACCTAATAAATAATCAGGCAAGTCTTGCTCATTATTATGAAAAACCACATGTTGATGCAGTGCGTTCATCCACTTTTTGCGCATCAACACTTCTTTAGGAATGCTGGTTTCATTGACCACATTTTGAATTAAGTGATCAATCTTCTCCCCCACATCTTTTGAAGAATGACGGATGGGACGTGCCATGCGTAGCGGCCAATCCGCTTGCTCAGGCAAGAACTTCACCAAATCTAAAATGGTTTTACCATGCTCGCGGACAACGTTTTGACGTATGTCTTTTACACCCGATAACTGAAACGCATTTTTCGGATTTTTCTCAACCAAATCAATCATGCTTGAGTTTTTCAAAATGAAACTACGTGGTGTATTTAGCGCTTTCACCATCTGTTCACGCCATACAGCCAACTGCTGCAACTGCATTAACTGACGACGTGAATGTCGATAGTTACCAATATCTTGATAGAGTAAATGCAAAGGCGTTTCTGTCGCGATCTCTTGTGTCAGATGCTGACAGTCCTCAAGTGCAAAGTTTAAGAGTGACTTTGAATCTAGTTCTTGTTTAACTTTTTCTGAGAGATTCATTAAGTACAGCACATCGTTTGCCGCATAGCTCAATTGTGCAGGGCTTAATGGACGTGCCAACCAGTTTGAGCGCGTTTCCCCTTTGTCAATATCGACATCCAGCATTTGTTTCAATGCATTTTGATAGCTCACTTGTAAGCCATGTCCTAAGAAAGACATGCCCACTTGGGTATCAAATACATTGTTTAAGGTTTTATGCTGTGCATAGTGATAAATCAGGTCGATATCTTCACTACAGGCATGAAAGACATTTTGCTGTGCGCGAAAAAGTTTATTCCAAAATTCAGTTAAATCGAGTGTCGTACCATCGAGTAAATAGACATTGTTTTCGACATTGATTTGAAATACGCCTAACTTTGGCCATAAGGTATCGACTTTGATGAATTCTGTATCGAGTCCATAGACTTCGTTACGATCCATTTTTTCTAAGACTGGTGTTAAGTCTTGTTGCTGCTGAATAAACTGAAACATATCCTACTGCGTCTAATGCTAGATGCTCTTTGGGCTATCTTACCTGAATAAGATCATTTAGCTATCAAGATTTCTAAGGGTTTTTTAATTATTTGCCGTTTTTTGTGATTTTTTTATACAACTAGATTCAAATTAATATTTTTTTTATCTTACTCAAGATTTCAATCTTGTAGCTCAACTAAAAAATGAAACAAGTATCGAAATACTTATTTCATTCGCATTCTATTATGTACAGCTTGGCTTAAGGTATGACTATCTACATATTCAAGTTCACCACCCTGTGGTACGCCTTGTGCAATACGCGTCATTTGGATCGGTAAATGTTTCGTTGCCTCGACCAAATAGTGCGCTGTGGCTTGACCTTCTACCGTTGCATTGGTCGCCAAGATCACTTCTGTTACTTTACCATCGCCTAAACGCTGGATTAGATAAGGAATGCCGATCTCTTCAGGCCCAATACCATCAAGTGGAGATAAATGCCCACCCAATACATGGTACTTACCGCGGAAACTACCACTTTGCTCAATCGCCATCACATCTGCGGGAGACTCAACCACACAAAGTAGTTGATCGTCACGTTCATGCGAGACGCAAATATCACAAACTTCGTTTTCGGTCAGTGAGTGACACAAACTGCATTCGTGAATATAGTTGGTGGCTTCGTTCAAAGCATGTGCAAGACCCACAGCCCCTTCACGATTTTTCATAATCAGATGAAGCGCCATGCGCTGAGCCGATTTCGGCCCAACACTTGGCAAAATACGTAAAGCTTGTACCAATTGATCAAAACGATCGCTAAACACTATACGTATTCCTTAATTAGAATAAACCAGCAAGACCTGGTGGTAAGCCTGCACCTGAGTTCGCAGCTTTCATGCGTTCTTCAGTGATTGCTTCTGCTTGACGTGCAGCATCATTCATTGCCGCAGCAATTAAGTCTTCAATCATATCTGCATCATCTTGCAATAATTCAGGATTGATTTCGATACGTTTTACCACATTACGGCAAGTCATCGTCACTTTAACCAAACCACCACCAGCTTCAGCATGCACTTCAGTTTGTGCAAGTTCTTCTTTGGCTTTTTTAATGTTGCCTTCCATGTCTTTTTGCATGCGTTGAGCTTGCTGCATTAACATATTAATGTTCATTAAAATCTCCGAACATAAAATTAAAAAATTAGATTAAGTCTAAACCACGTGTGATATCGCGAATAATATCATCAATATCTTCTAAACCAACAGAAACACGAATTAAACCTTCACGAATTCCTGCGGCTTGTTTCGCTTCTGGTGAAAGTTTGCCATGGGTAGTCGTTGCAGGATGAGTAATAGTCGATTTGGCATCGCCCAAGTTACCTGTAATTGAAATAAACTGAGTATTGTCAATAACAGTCCATGCCCCTTCGCGCTCGCCTTTCACTTCAAAAGAAACGATCCCACCAAAGCCTGTTTGTTGCTTCGCTGCAAGTTCATGCCCAATATGCTTTGGTAAACCTGCGTAATACACTTTTTCGACTTTCGGGTGTGTATTTAAGAATTCTGCTAGCTTTTGCGCACTTGCTGAATGCTCACGCATACGTAAACGTAGAGTCTCTAAGCCTTTTAAGAATACCCATGCATTGAAAGGACTCATTGAAGGCCCTGTAGTACGCACATAACCAAATACTTCTTCGAGTAGTTTATGACTACCCACTACTGCACCACCAAGAGCACGACCTTGACCATCCAAATACTTCGTCGCTGAATAAATCACCAAGTCCGCACCAAACTCAATTGGACGCTGTAATACTGGCGTACAGAAACTATTATCAATTGCTAAAAGTGCGCCATTGGCATGTGCGATATCAGCAAGTGCTTGAACGTCTGCCACTTCAGCCAAAGGATTCGACGGAGACTCAACAAAGAACAATTTAGTTTCAGGCTTAACGGCATTTTTCCATGCATCTAAATCTGTTAAATCGACAAAGTCGACAGTTACACCAAACTTAGCCACATATTTTTCAAACAAAGATACGGTCGAACCAAATACCGCACGTGAACAAATCACATGATCGCCTAGTTTTAAAAATGACATTGCCACGGCCATAATTGCGGCCATACCCGAACTGGTTGCCACTACACGTTCTGCACCTTCTAAAGCTGCAAGGCGTTTTTCAAACATTGCAACAGTTGGGTTGGTAAAACGCGAGTAGATGTTCCCTGGCTCTTGACCTGAAAATTTTGCTGCCGCCTCTGCTGCATTTTCATAGACAAATGATGAAGTTAGAAAGATAGGTTCGCCATGTTCTCCCTCGAAACTACGCGTATGCCCAGTACGAATGGCTAAGGTATCTAATTGGTATTCAAATTCGTCTTGTAGGCTCATGGCTCTGGTTCAGTCGACAGACTGCCTTTGTAAAGAATTGCCAACATTTTGAGCGTCTAGGCTATTTAAGGTCAAGGTAAAATACGCGAATATTGATTAGACTTCGATCAAACTTTCTGCTTATTTGAGATCTAAGACCTATATGCACTCTTTAAAAACTAAAATTTCAACGCATCAAAATAAATTAAAGAATCTTTCTACGCGCATTTTTAATGGAAAGTCACTCATTTTGTCACAAAGCACACCTTATGAAGTGATTGAAACATTTGATCTGACCCAAATTCGCTATTACGCACCTGAAGTACGTAAGTATAAAGAACCCTTAGTTTTTGTGGTCCCGCTAGCCATCAATATGTCTATTTACGACCTTTACCCTTATCGCTCACTAGTGAAGCACTTCCAACAGCAAGGCTTTGCCGTATATGTGATTGATTGGGGGAAATTAAATATTCACAACCGTCATTTTAACTTTCTGACGTTTATTGATCATTATATTCCACTCTGTATACAAAGCATTTTAAAACATAGTCACAGCGAGCAAATTTCTCTGCATGGTTGGAGTATGGCTGGCATTTTCGTGACCTTGTATACCGCCCTGCATCAACCCAATTTTGTGAAAAATTTAATGGTTTTGGGGAGTCCAATTGACAGTTATAAATCTGGGCGAAATGGACAGTTCTTTGCATATCTCAATCGAATCATTTCAAAAAGCAAAGCATTACAACAGCAAATTTATCAGGGCAAGATACCAAAGCGTCTACTTCATACCTCTGGAGGGTTAAATACTTTTGGTTTTAAAATCATTGATCCTATCGGCTGGTTTCAAAGTCATAAGAATCTGCTACTTAATTTAGATGACCATGAAACCTTGTATGAGCATGCCACCATCGGCGGTTTTCTCAATCGTATGATTGATTATCCCGGCGGCATTAACCAAGACATGCTTTTTAATGTTTGGCTGCGTAATCCACTCAAAACTGGACTAATCACATTAAATGAGAAAAGCATAGCTTTAAAAAATATACAGTGCTCATTGCTTGTAGCTGCAGGGACAACAGACCAACTTGTTACAGCAGAGGCAGCTCAGCCATTAACCCAATTGACAAGTAGCACCGATGTCACGTTTACTCTTATCCCAGGGGGACATTTAGGACTGATGTCGAGTAAGCGTAGTGCCAATGAATTTTGGCCACAACTGGCTCAGTGGTTAAGTGAACGTTCAAGTAAAATTTAAATACTAAGGTTTGACATGATTCAGTCAGTTGCATTTATCGGTCTAGGCGCCATGGGTTATCGCATGGCATCACACTTACCTAAACACTTTGAACACGTGTGGGTATGGAATCGCAATTTTGATAAAGCAAAACAACATGCAGAAGCCTATGGCACGCAGGCGGTGGAACTTGCGCAAGCCGTTCAGGCCGATGTAGTCTTCTCTTGCCTTCCAACCAGTCAAGATATTGAAGACTTACTTGCACAAGTTGAACTTAAAGCAGGCAGTATTTGGGTCGATTGCACCAGCGGTGTACCCTCTTCTGCAAAAAAAGTAGCTGAACAGCTTAAACAACACGGTGTGGACTTTTTAGATGCACCTGTGAGTGGTCAAACTATTGGTGCTGATAATGCAACCCTTACGGTTATGATCGGTGGTGATGCCGCAGCTTTTGAACGCGCACTACCAGCGATTCAAGCATTTGGTAAACTGATTAAACACGTGGGCGAATCAGGTGCTGGTTTTGCAGTTAAAGCCGTAAACAATATGCTTTTGGCTGTGAACCTCTGTGCTGTTGCCGAAGGGTTTACCACCCTAAAAGCCCATGGCGTAAACTTAAACGAAGCATTAGATTGCATTAATGCGTCTAGTGGTAAAAGTGGCGTCACTGAAACTGTTTTACCACAGCGCATTCTCAACCGCAGCTTCCCGCTTACTTTTGCACTCCCTCTATTAGCAAAAGATACGGGCATTGCAGTGGATTTAGTCCGCGAAGCAAAACTATCCGCACCTGTGATTGGACTGGCTCAAAGTTTAATTCAAACTGCTAGTGATTTATCTGAAGCAGACAGCGATTTTTCTTCCGCAGTTAAACTATATGAGTCATGGAGCAAAATTACTTTAGAGTAATGCTTATCATAGTCAGTCATACTTTAACTTCAATTATAAGTTAAGCTATTTCTATGGCCGAACAAAAAGCCTCATAAAGAGGCTTTTTGTATATTTCTAATTTTATTGACATTTTGATTCATTAAGTGTCTGACTACATATTTAAAAGCCATACGCTGTATCGGGCTAAGTTCCTGTTAATGCATATTATAAAAATCATCTGGGCTATCAAATAAACCGAAATCTTGATTAATCCCCTTGTCTTGAATAAAAGTATCATTCAAATTCCAATCGTAGGTGGATTTTCAAAGTTCTCGGTAAATACCCCAAAACCACAAAAAGTTTTTGTTTGATGCTTATTTATACTTTGTAATTTTTCTAGATAAAGTCGATCAAGAATTACACCCTCCAAAACATACCATTGTCCATTCACATGAACTTCGACCCAACTATGTAAAATATTCTTGGGCGATAACTTATACCAAATGCCGTTGATTGCGCCTTTTTGTAGGGCTTTATCGATGGTAAACCCATGTATCCGAGTCGCTACACCCACCGCTCTCAGTAACGCCATCAATAACGTTGCTTTGGTATTACACTGACCATAACCGTCGCTTAAGACTTGAAATGCCTGTATCGTATCTCCCGTGTTATAGCCAAATTGAACCTCATCACGAACAAAGTTATAAATATTCCTCACCTTATTAACTTCATCAAGATCTCTCCATTTGCGTTGTTCAATCAAGTTTTGAATCGATGGATGGTAATAATCTAAAATCGGGGTCTGTTCTAATAGCCTTTGCATACTCAGCTCTCCAATATAGTCATTTTGATTTAAAACTATGGAGTTAGTCCAAGGTCAATATTTTTACTGCCCACTTTTATAATGAATTAAGACTAAAGATTGTTTTGAGCTTGATTAGTTTTATAGTAGAGCTCTGTATACTCAATTAATTCAGTACATATACTTGTGTATAAAAAACGAATTAAATTTAGGATAAACAATTTATGCTCAAAGTCATTGCTCAGGATTTTATTAAACTAGAACATATTGATAGAGTCATGCCTTTATATCGTGAACTTGTAGAAAAAACAAAAGCTGAACCGAGATGTATATCCTACGACCTATTTATTGATCAGAAAGATGCTGGGCATTTTATATTTATTGAAGAATGGCCTGATCGCGCTGCGCTAGATGCACATTGTGAAACGGAGCATTTTAAAAGACTAGTGCCGTTGATTGACCAATACCAAAGAGCTGCAGGAACCTATATATTGATGGATGAATTTTCACACCAAAGTAGCTTAACCTAGATCGAATATGGCATCGAAAAATAAAACTATCCGATAAATACGTCCCTGTATAATTACAGCGAAACATCTTAATTTAAATATTTTCATCTTTCATTGCAGGCATGAGGATTTCTTTAACACAAGATGCATTACTGGTGGAGATGATAAATTTTATGGCTAGAATGACATCAGATAAAGGAATTAAAGCATGATTAGTCTCTGCCAATACAGTTGCAGTTGGAACATCTGCTTCATATTCTGTCGCCAAATACCCCAGGTTTAAAACACTCACCCCAATCAGGTCATTACGCAAAATCTCCCGCAATGATTGAGCAATTCCACGCAAAGCATATTTCGTTGCAGAAAAGACTAACTCTTTACCATTATGATTATCTACACCCCATGTAGAACCAATCAATATGACTTTAGCGCTATCCGATAACTTTAAATTTTCTATCAAGGACTGAAGAGACTGAATACAGGTATTAATGTTTGTATTTAGAATGGTATTTAACTCAGCAGATGAAACCTCTTCAAAGTTATAATTCTCTGTAAAAGCATTATTTTCCCAGATTCCAACATTATAAATAAGAACATCTATTTTCTCTTCTTTGACTGCTTTTTTTACTTTATCCACAGCATCTTCAGGAGTAGATAAATCTGCACAAATCCAATTCAATTGAGCATTATTTTTAGGCATATTACGGGAGACACCATAAACTTTGTCCTGAGCTTCAGGCACTAAGTTTACAATCGCTTTACCTAAGCCTCTACTTGCGCCATAAATTAGAAATGTTCGACCTAAACCATTCATATTTTAATTCACCCTTTCATAACCAACTGCATAATGATTTAAACTTAAGTTAAGTTTAAATCAAGCTTTATTCATCATTTTATATTTAGCCGTTAAAGATTATGATTACCTAAGTCACAGACAATAATTTATATTTCCATAATTTATTTTCCACCCACTTATTTCAAGTAAATCCCCGACACAAGTCATTCAAAAATAAAATAGTAATAAATGAATTTTTTAAATTGTCTAAAACAAGCATGCAAAAGAGTCCATTTAAGACAGTAAAATACCATTAACCAATAATGATACATAAGCGCTTAATTCAGAAAAAAATGAATAACTTAAAAAATTCATTGCTAATCGTATAAAAATGCCTGAAATAGCATTTGAGATGAGGCGAACATTAAAGGTTAAAGAAGCTGACACACCGAAGCAGTGTGGCCCTCTCAATGAAATTTAAAAGTGTTAGAACCTAAGAAAAGTTATAAAAATAGACTAAATTACATAAAAAACTGAAATATCCATTTCTATCTAGTATTTGAAAAGCTATTGATATATATAAAATTTATGTATTATATGCAGTAATTATGAAGTAAAATTACAATTGAGTAAGAACTCACCATTGAATAAACAGAACAAACCCCTATAAAGTAATAGCGTGACTACATACAATGTTACAAACTGAGGAAATTCTCATGAAAAAGTTGACTGTAGCGGTTTTTGCCAGTCTTGCAACATTAATCGGGGCGCAAAGTTTTGCGGCATCACCTGAGCAAGAGTGTCAAAAATTAAAAGATGATCATGATGTCATTTATGCATCTAAAGGTTTCTGTTTCAAGGACCCTGAAGCGAAAGCAAAATTTGGCAATGATAATTGCTACACCACTAAACCGAAATTCTCTGAAAAAGAGCAACAACGTCTTGACGCCATTAAAGAACGTCAAAAAGAATTGAACTGTAAGTAAATCAGTTTAAGCGAAACTTAAGGAATAGACATGGCTTACGATGAGCAAAACATTTTTGCACGGATTTTACGTGGTGAACTTCCAGCCATTAAAGTATATGAAGATGACCAAGTTCTTGCATTCATGGATATTATGCCTCAAGCAGACGGTCATACTTTAGTCATACCCAAGACACCTGCGGTGACTTTACTCGACCTCCCTGCCGATGCTGCTGCCTACACCATTCAAGTGGTACAAAAAGTAGCAAAAGCCATTGAAGTCGGTTTGGATGCCCAAGGCATTGTCCTCATGCAACTGTCTGGAGCTGCTGCTGGCCAAACCGTTCCCCATGTACATTTCCACCTCATTCCGAGTTCGGTACATGAGCTAGGTAAGCATGCCTTACAAATGGGTGATCAAGAAAAAATCAAAGCACAAGCAGAAAAAATTCGCGCTGCTTTGTAATTCCACCTATTCAATCAAGGAGCTTCGGCTCCTTTTTTTAGGTCTAAAAATAAATAAGATCAATAATCTAAGTTCTCAAAATCAAGCTTAACAATTTATCGCGGAAATGCATTTGACATTGAGTTGTTTAATATTTTTGTAATATCCCCTTAATATTAATGACTTATTTGTAATCAATAATGAGCGCCAAGAGACAGAAGTCTGATGAATAAAAAGACGACTGAATAACCTTTTATAGACGAATCAACAAAAGTCTTTCTTGGAGCTACACATGAAAAAAACACTTTGCGCATTAGCAGTTGGGGCAACTTTACTTACACCAGCTTTAGCAATGGCTGCTGACGTAAAAATTTATGGCCGTGCGCATGTTTCTTTAGATTATCTGGATGATGGCGCTGACTATAACGAAGTTGGAATCTCTTCAAACTCTTCACGCTTAGGTTTCAAAGTAGAGCAAGAACTTGAAAATGGCATGACTGTATTTGGTCAAATTGAGCAAGAAGTTAACTTCGCAAGCGGCTCCGCTGATGATAAAGGTGTAGATTTTGCTACACGTGATACTTTCGTAGGTTTAAAAGGTGACTTCGGTCAAGCACGTGTAGGTCGTTTTGACAGCCCATTCAAGGCTGCACGCGGTCCAATCAACTTCTTTGGTGACATGGTTGGTGACGTACGTAACGTAACACGTGTTGGTGATTTGAAGTTTGATGAGCGTAATGACAACACTATTGAATATAAATCACCTAAATTTGGTGGTGGCTTCAATGTACTTGCAGCACTTTCAATGCACAAGGGTACATCTATCGCTAAAGATGGAACAACAAAAGAAGGCGTTGAGGACAACAAAGCTTACGATCTAGCTTTAACTTACAAAGAAGGTAATGTCGACTTTGCAGCAGCATATGAGAAGTATGAAGATAACTCTGCAACGACATCGCAGAATGTTTCATCAACAGGAATTAAAGCTGAACGCGATGCTTTCCGACTAGCTGGTTCATACAAAATCACACCTGATTTTAACCTAGGTGCAATGTATCAAATTGCTCAATACGATCATGATGATCTAAGTGATTTTGATGCTCAAGTATTCGGTATTGCAGGTGAATACAAACTTACGCCAAAAACAGCTCTACGTGGTGAATACTTCTACCGTGATGTCGATGCTGATGATGCAAATTCAAGTTTAGTCGCAATTGGTGTTGAGCACCGCTTGGATAAAGCAGTACGCGTTTATGCCAACCTTGCAACCATGCTAAATGATAAGAATGCTAATCTTACGCCATGGAAAGAAGGTCGCTCATACTCTGTTAGTGGTGAAAAAGACGAAAATGCTACAGCACTTTCTTTAGGTTTCCGTTACGACTTCTAAGTTGTACTCCCCTAAAAATTAAAAAACACGCTTCGGCGTGTTTTTTAATTTAGAATTTGTCTTGTCCTGAAATAGATTGACAGTATTCCACTTCAAACCGAGTTAAGCAATTAGCTCGGTTTTAGTTTGCTCATACATCTGATTCGGGGT